>NZ_JAKRFE010000014.1:0-123382 GCF_022348225.1 Gordonia sp. McavH-238-E | reverse complement strand
ATCCAGTGGTACAACCACAACCGCACCTCCGAACGCCTCGAGGGTCTAAGCCCGGTGCAATACCGGACTCAGACCCTCGTGGCGTAACCTCCCGAATTACCAGTCCAACTCCTGGGGACCAGTCCACGCAAGGCGGTGGGTTCAAGGAAAAGGGGTGGGTTTGCGAGTGGCCTAGTGCTGCACGGCCTTCTCGGCACCGATGCCGGTGAGGGACCGAACTTCCATCTCCGCGTTGCGTTCCGGGGTGCCGTTGTCCGACGGTGTCGTCAGCGTGCCGACGATGCCGAGGACGAAGGCCAGCGGGATCGAGATTATGCCGGGGTTGGCCAACGGGAACCAGGCGAAGTCGGCGCCGGAGATCATGGCGGTCGACGACCCGGAGACGGCGGGGGAGAAGATGATCAGCACGATCGTGGAGATCAGGCCGCCGTACATGCTCCACAGGGCGCCGCGGGTGTTGAAGCGCTTCCAGTAGAGCGAGTAGACGATCGTAGGCAGGTTCGCGGCCGCGGCGATCGCGAAGGCCAGCGCCACCAGGAAGGCGATGTTCTGACCGTTGGCGAGGATGCCGAGGACGATGCTGACGATGCCGAGGACGACGACGGTGTACCGCGAGACGCGGACCTGGTCGGCCTCACTTGCCTTGTTGCGCTTGATCACTGAGGCGTAGATGTCATGGGCGAAGGACGCCGACGCGGTGATGGCGAGGCCGGCGACCACGGCGAGGATCGTCGCGAAGGCGACCGCCGAGATGATGCCCAGGAGGACGACGCCGCCGAGCTCGAACGCCAACAGCGGTGCGGCGGAGTTCTGTCCGCCCGCGGCGTCGAGGATCTTGTCCGGGCCGACCAGGGCGGCCGCTCCGTAACCGAGCACCAGGGTGAACAGGTAGAAGGCGCCGATCAGGGCGATGGCCCAGACCACCGACTTGCGAGCCTCCTTGGCGGTCGGCACGGTGTAGAAGCGCATCAGCACGTGGGGCAGGCCCGCGGTGCCGAGGACGAGTGCGATGGCGAGTGAGATGAAGTTGATCTGGCTCGTCAGCGATCCGCCGTACTGGGCGCCGGGTGCGAGAACGTCACGCGCGGCGACCTTCTCGCTGGTCGAGTCGGTGACCGCGTCCTGTGCCGCACCGAGGATCGACGACAGGTTCATGCCGAACTTGGCCAGGACGATGAAGGTCATGATGCCGGCGCCCGCGATGAGCAGGACGGCCTTGATGATCTGCACCCAGGTGGTGCCCTTCATGCCGCCGATGAGCACGTAGACGATCATGAGCGCACCGACGACGGCGATGACGATGGACTGGCCGAGGCGTCCTTCGATGTCGAGGAGCAGCGCGACCAGGCCGCCGGCGCCGGCCATCTGGGCGAGCAGGTAGAACAGCGACACCGCGAGGGTCGAGATCGCCGCGGCCAGACGGACCGGGCGTTGCTTGAGGCGGAAGCTCAGGACGTCGGCCATCGTGAACTTGCCGGTGTTGCGCAACAGTTCGGCCACCAGCAGCAGGGCGACCAGCCACGCGACGAGGAATCCGATGGAGTAGAGGAAGCCGTCGTAGCCGTAGACCGCGATGGCGCCCGCGATGCCGAGGAAGCTGGCCGCCGACAGGTAGTCGCCGGCGATCGCGATGCCGTTCTGGGGTCCGGAGAAGCCGCGGCCGCCGGTGAAGAAGTCGGCGGCGGTGTTGTTGTTCTTGCTGGCTTTGATGACCACGAACATCGTGACCGCGACGAAGGCGGCGAAGATGGCGATGTTGGCGACGGGGCTGCCGACGGTCGCCGCGAGGACGGTCACATCGGAGGTGGGCACAGTGGTGTTCACAGCGAGGGTCCGCCTTCCATCTCGTTGCGGATCGCCTCGGCCTTCGGGTCGAGGTTGCGATTGGCGAAGCGTACGTACATGCCGGTGATGACGAAGGTGCTGACGAACTGCAACAGACCGAGGATCAGGCCGAGGTTGATGTTGCCCCAGACCTGGGTCGCCATGAAGTCATGCGCGAAGGCGCCGAGCAGCACGTAGAGGGCGTACCAGATCAGGAAGAACGCGGTCAGCGGGAAGACGAACTTCCGCAGCGTCCGCCGCAGCTCCTGGAACTCCGGACTGGCCTGCATCTCGATGAACTCTTCGCCGGTCGGCGCGTGTGGCGCCGGTGGTGGTTGGTCGACGGTCGACACGGTTCCTCCCAGGGTGACGTGGCCACATGTGTGATGGCTCTGCGAGAGTCAGCCTGAATGAGGTGCAGGTCACGGGCAATCACGTGGCGTGGGTCACACGCTGAAGCCCGCGGTCTGTGCGACGGACGGTCGGTGAGATCCGACGAACGGCGAGCGGTCACCTATCCGATCGGTCATCGGCCACCCGTCCGGGTGTGCGGTCCAGCCCCATCCCGACGCGCTCCGGCACGTGCATCCGTGCGAATGTCCGGGCCAGATCGGCCGGTATCCGACGGCGGGTCATCCGGCTGACCAGCACCATCGTGCCGAACGCGAGCGGCACGGTGATCGCGGCCGGGTAGCCGATCACCACCGCGAGCCACCCGCCCAGCACGTCGTCGTCGACGACCCCGGCGATCGCCAGCATCGTCGCCGACCCCGACGCCGCGCCGCCGACGAGGAGTCCGGCGATGGCGCCGACGGCCGTCAGACCGCGCCACCAGATCCCCAGGACCAGCAAAGGGCACAGTGTCGACGCGGCGACCGCGAACACCAATCCGACGGTCCGGGACAGTTCCAGGGAGGCAGCCGCCAGGGACAGGCCGATGGGGATGAGTCCCCCGATGACCGCGGCCACCCGGAAATCGCGGACGCGGCCGCGCAACAGATCGGTGGCGAGCGCACCGGCGACCGACACGAGAAGTCCCGACGACGTGGCGAGGAACGCCGCGATCGCCCCCGCCGCGACGAGCGCGGCCAGGATCTGGCCGGCGATCCCGCCGACCGCCGCACTCGGCAACAGCAGGACCGCCGCGTCGGCGGTACCCGTGATCAGCAGTTCGGGGACGTAGAGCCGGGCGAAGACCCCCAGCAGGATCGGGAACAGATAGAACAGCGAAAGCAACGCGATGACAGCCAGCGCCGTCCGCCGGGCCGACCGCCCGTCGGGATTGGTGTAGAAGCGCACCAGCACATGCGGTAGACCCATCACGCCGAGGAACGTCGCGAGGATCAGCGACAGCACCTGGTAGAGGGGATGACTGCCGCCGAAACCGCCGCCCGGTGCGATCCAGTCCGCGTTCTGCGTCGGTGCGCCCGCCACGACGGGGGTGGCCGCGCCGGCGTCGAGGAAGATCGTGGAACCCGCGGAGATCACGTGCGGTCCGGTGGTGGCCACCGGCGCGTCGTCGACGACGACTCCGTCCAATGTCCCGGTGACCCGGACGCCTGCGGTCTCGGCGACGGTGACCGACACGTCGGTGGTCACATCCACGGTGGTCGCGGTGGTGATGCGCGGCGGCGCGGCTTCCCCGACGGGCGCGGGGTCCTGGGCGAAGACGCCGATCAGGACGAGCGCGGGGACCGCGATCGCGGTCAGCTTGAGCCAATACTGAAACGCCTGCACGAAGGTGATCGACCGCATGCCGCCGCCGACGACGTTCACGATCACGATGAGGCCGACGCCCACCACCCCGGTCCACACGGGAGCGCCGAGCAGGATGTTGAGGGTGAGTCCCGCGCCCTGGAACTGGGGGATGAGGTAGAGGACGCAGACGACGACCACGACCAGCATCGCGGTCTTCCGGACGGCGGTGGAGGCGAGGCGGAACTCGGCGAAGTCGGGCACGGTGTAGGCCCCGGAACGACGCAGCGGCGCAGCGACGAACAGCAACAGCCCGAGGTACCCGGCGGTGAACCCGACCGGATACCAGAGGGCGTCGGCGCCGTACTTCGCGATGAGCCCGGCCACGCCGAGAAACGATGCCGCCGATAGGTATTCACCGGAGACCGCGGCGGCGTTCCAGCGTGAGCCGACGCTCCGCGAGGCGACCAGGAAGTCGGAGGTGGTGCGCGAGAACCGGCCGCCCCAGGCGCCGACCACGATCGTGGCGATGGCGGCGGCGAACAGCCCGACCGCGGTGAGGACGTGGACCTCGGTGGTCACGGCGCGCCTTCGTCGGACACATCGTCATCGACGAGGCCCATGAAGTCGCGTTCGGCCTGTTCGGCGAGATGGACGTAGAGCCGACCGGCGAGGTAGAGGACCGGGAAGGCGACGAGCCCCAGCACCAGCCAGATCAGACGGATACCGAAGATCTCGGCGTCGGCGATGCCCGGAAACAGCCAGGCGGCAACGGGTATGGCCATGGCGACGGCGAGCAGGGCGCCGCCGAGCCGGAGGCCGAGACCGAGCTGGGCGCGCATGAGGCCCCGGACGAGGGCGTCGCCGACCTCGGTCTGTTCCTGGACCTCGACGCGGGTGCGCACCATCCGTGCCCCGCGGCGTGAGGCGAGCACGACCCGTTCCCGCTGGGGTGGGTGTTCAGCCATCGTCGCGGCCGGCGGGGGAACGGTACTGGCGCAGTGGGTCCCGGATGAGACGGTCCTTCAGTTCGCGGACCTGACGCCGGCTCACGGGTAGTTCGACGGCGTCCGAGGCGCCGTTGGCCCGCACGCACACCACGGTGCCGCCGCCGACGCTGCGCAGGCCGGTCACCATCGGCAGCGCGACGAGGTAGGACCGATGTACGCGCGCGAAACCGGTTTCTTGCCAGCGTGATTCGAGGGTCGACAACGGGATGCGCACGAGGTGGGCGCCCGAGTCGGCGTGCAGGCGGGCGTAGTCGCCGACGGCCTCGACCCAGGAGATCGAGTCGCGCCGGACGAGCGAGGTCACGCCGCTCATCTCCACCGGGATGACCTCGTCCGTACCGGTGCGACGCTCGGGACGAGCCGCCGGCTGGGCGGGTTCGGGCGCGCGTTCCCGACTGTCGAGGCTGGCGCGGACCCGCTCGACCGCCTGGGTGAGACGTTGTTCGCGAAGGGGTTTGAGCAGGTAGTCGACGGCCCCGACCTCGAACGCGTCGACCGCCCGGTCGTCGTGGGCGGTGACGAACACGATCGCCGGGGGCGAGGCGTATTTCGCGAGCACGCCGGCGAGTTCGAGTCCCGAGAGGCCGGGCATGTTGATGTCGAGGAAGATCGCGTCGATGCGGTGCTCGTTGAGTTCGCGGAGGGCGCCGGTGGCGTCGGAGGCCGAGTGGACCTCGGCGACGTCGTCCTGCCGGTTCAACAGGTAACCGAGCTCGTCGAGAGCTGGTGGTTCGTCGTCGACCGCGAGCACCACCAGTGCGGTCATGGAACACCTCCCGCCTCGACGACAGACCGCAGTTTACCGCCCCGGTCTTCCGGCGCCCGCCGGAACCGTGCCGTGCGTTGTCACGCCCGGATGCCGGCGCGGAACTTCGGGACACGCATCCCGACCTTGGTGCCGGCGCCGACCGCCGTCTCGACGACGAGCCCGTAGTCGTTGCCGAACGCGGCGCGGAGCCGATGGTCGACGTTGGTCAGGCCCACGTGGGCACCCTCGCTGTGATCGAGGGCGTCCAGCGCGCCGCTGCGCAGGAGTTCGGGTTCCATGCCCACGCCGTCGTCCTCGACGGTGATGACGCAGTCGGTGCCCTCGTCGGCCGCGACGATCGTGATGGTGCCCCCGCCCTTCGACGCCAAGCCGTGTCGCACGGCGTTCTCGACGAGCGGTTGCAGGGCGAGGAACGGTACGACGACGTTCAGGACCTCGGGCGCGACATGCAGTCTGACGTCGAGTGCGTTGCCGAAGCGGGCGCGTTCGAGCGTCAGGTAGCGGTCGATGTTGCGCAATTCGTCGGCGAGAACCGTGTATTCACCGGCCGCGCGGAAGGAGTACCGGGTGAAGTCGGCGAAGTCGAGGACGAGTTCGCGCGCCCGGTCGGGGTCGGTCCGCACGAACGAGGCGATGGTGTTGAGCGCGTTGTAGATGAAGTGCGGACTGATCTGCGCGCGGAGCGCGAGGACCTCGGCGCGGTTGAGCCGTGCGCGTGAGGCGTCGAGGTCGGCGAGTTCGATCTGGCTCGACGCGTACCGCGCGACTTCGGCGATAGCGCCGAGCATTCCGGGGCCGGGCCGTCGCGTGGTGGCGACCACCAGGACCCCGACCCCGACATCGTCGGCGACGAGGGGCTGGGCCACCAGCGCGCGTACCGGCGACTCGGCCCCACTGGGGTCGGTGAGCAGTACGCGCCGGAGGTCGCCGAGCGCCGAGGCCGCCGCGCGGTCGGCATGCGCGAGCATCTCGTCGTCCCAGATGTCGTCGCCCTCGGGCAGATGGGCGAGGCGGCTCGGCTCACCGTCGTAGAGCGCAACCGCCTCGGCGGCGGTGAGCGTGTGCAGGTGGGGCAATGCCTCACGTGCGGATTCCGCCGACAGTCCGGTTCGCAGGGAGCGCGCGGCGAGGGACGCGGTGTGCAGTGCCAGGTGGACCGCCCGCTCGGCCGGGGTTCGTACGACGCGCCGGGTGCGGATCAGCACCACGACGCCTGCACATGCCAGCACCCCGAGGAGGACGAGAGCGATCGTCACGCCGCTAGACATCGGCGCCCCGATCGGCGTCCGCGGTGTGCGGCAACGACGACACGGCGAGATCGATCAGGGTGTGTCGGTCGGCGTGCCACTTGTCGGGGGGCAGGTGACCGTGGGTGTCCAGGTCGGTGAGGCCGTGGGCGGTCGCGAACAGCAGGGCTGCGTGGTGTCGCGCGGCGTCGGCGCCGACGATGCGGCTCACGAGGAACACCAGGCGGTCCTGCGCACGCGCGGCGGCCGGGATCGCCGGCGCGCCCACCGGTGTCGCGAACATGAGCCGGTACAGGTGCGGCCGACCCAGTCCGAGGTCGGACAGTGCGTGCAGCCCCGATCGCACGGCGTCCTCGGCCGGCAGGTCCGGGTCGGTCGCGATGACATCGAGTCCGTCCGCGACGACTGCCCAGGCCTCCGCGGCCACTGCTGCCAACAACTCGTCCTTTCCGTCGAAGTGACGGTAGGCGGCGGAGCGGGAAACCCCTGCGCCGCTGCCGACTTCGCGGAGAGTCACCGCGTCGGGTCCGCCGCGGTCGAGGAGTGTCGACGCCGCCGCCAGCAGCGCCTGGCGGGTGTGTGCCGCGCTTTCCGCCCTGGTGGTCATCGCTCCACCCTACAGTTGACACCGTCAACCGAATGCGGTTTCCTGGGTTGACAACGTCAACTGAATGAGGCGGGAGCCGACATGAATCCATCGCCTACTGCGAACCCGGCCTGGACGCTGGTCATGACGGGTGCCACCCGCGGCCTCGGCCTGGTCGCTGCCAGGCACGTCGTGTCCACCGATCCGTCGTGTCATCTCGTCGTGATCGCGCGCGGGGGCGGACCCGCGGGGTTCGTGGACGGCTTCGGTGCCGGTGCCGAGCGCGTGAACGTCGTCGATGCCGACCTCGCCGACATGGCCGCCACTGTCGCCGCGGCGACCACGATCCGGCGGATGCTCGACGACGCGACGCTGCCGCCGTTACGCGGGCTGGCGGGCAACGCGGGCATCCAGTACCTCGACGACCAGCACGTCACCGCGGATGGGCTGGAGGCGACCTTCGCGGTCAACGTCCTCGCGAATCACCTGCTGATCGGTGAGCTGAGCGGACATCTGGCCCTCGGTTCCCGAATCGCCATCACGGTGAGCGACACGCACTTCGGCGATTTCCGGCACAACCTCGGAATGGTCCCCGCGCCGCGGTGGACGAGCCCGGCACGCCTGTCCCGGCCCGGTGCGTTCGGGGTTTCGAGTCCGGCCGCCGGCCGCACCGCGTACTCGACGGGCAAACTGGCGGCCATCCATCTCGTTCACGAGTGGGCGCGCCGACTCCCCGACGGCGTCGAGATCGTCTCCTACAACCCGGGTTACGTGCCCGGTACGGACCTGGCCCGGGCGGCGAACGCACCGCAGCGGTTCGCGAACAGGTGGGTCCTGCCGGGTCTGGCCCTGGTCGGCCCGTTCGACCGGGTGCCGACGGCCGGCCGACGGCTCGCCGAGGCAATTCTCGGTGTGCCATCGGCGAACACCGGCGCCTACCTCGACCGCGGGCGGGTGTCGGAGTCATCCGCCGAGAGCCATGACCCCGATCGTGAGCGCGATCTGTGGGCCCATCTCGAGCACCTCCGTTCGAGTACGCTCCGACGTCAGTAGGTCGCCCACTCGCCTTGCGCGTACCGCAGGATCCGGGGGTCCATGAGCGTGGACGGAGGCAGGTCCAGTTGCTGCCGATCGAGTGGGAAAACCGTTGCGGCAGCCAACTGCTCAGGGCTGAGGAACCGGAGCGGTCCCGGCGCCCGCACCGACGGGGTGGCCCGGCCCTCGACACCCGCCAGGTGGAAACCCCAGTCCCCGAAGGCGGGGACGTCGACGTGGTACGGGGTCGGGTCCAGTCCGGCCGCACGCATGGTCGACGCCACGCACCAGAACGACTTCGGCGCGAAGTAGGGGGAGCCGGCCTGGACGACGGTGCGGCCCGTCTCGGCGAGATGAGCGCGGACCATCGCGTAGAACTCGGTGGAATACAGCTTCGCGGTGGCCGAGTCGTCGGGGTCGGGCATGTCGACGATGATCACGTCGAACCGGCGGTCGGTGCCACGTAGCCAGGAGAAGGCGTCGGCGGCGATCACCTGGGCTCGTGGGTCGGTCATCGATCCCCGGTTCAGCCTCGTCAGACGCTCGTCGGTCCGGGCCAGTCGGATCATCTCCGGATCGAGTTCGACGAGCGTGACGTCGCGCGCGTCGGGATAGGTGAGCACCTCGCGCAGCGCGAGTCCGTCACCGCCACCGAGGATCAGAACGGAATCGTGCTTGCCGGACATCGCCGGATGCACCAGGGTCTCGTGGTAGCGGTGCTCGTCGACCGAGGAGAACTGCAGGTCGCCGTTCAGGTACAGCCGGGTGTCGGCCGCTGCCCCGAAGCGGTTCTCGGTGATGACGATGTCCTGGTACGCGCTGCGCTCGGCGGCCACGATCGGGTCTCGGTACAGCGCCTGGCGAGCGGTGACCTCGAAGCGACCGGACAGCATCAGCCCCGCGACCAGGACGGCGACGACCCCGATCGCCGACGCGGACAGGACGAGCATCTGGCTGCGCGACATCGACTTCCGGAAGACCACGAAGACGAGGAAGCAGCCGGCCGCGGCGTTGACGAGTCCGACCACCAGTGCCCCACGCAACTGGCCGAAGAACGGCAGCAACAGGAACGGGAAACACAGTCCGCCGACGAGTGCGCCGATGTAGTCGACGGCGAACATGTCGGCCACCGCCGAGCCGGCCTCCTGGCGTCGTATCCGTTGCAGGAGGACCATCAGCAGCGGGATCTCGGCGCCGATCAGAAGGCCGAGGACGAAGGCCACGAGAACGAGTGCGGGCGTGTACAACTCGAGGTACGCGAATGCGGCGTAGAGCGCCATCACCGACAATCCGCCGATGAGTGCGAGCAGCAGTTCGATGACCGCAAAGGCCGTGACGGATTGCGGCTGGAGCGGTTTGGCGGCGAGCGACCCGATCCCCATCGCGAAGACCATCACCGCGAGGACGATCGACGCCTGTGTCGCGGTGTTGCCGATCAGGAACGAGCCGAGCGAGACCAGAGCCAGCTCGTACACCAGGCCGCAGGCGGCGCAGACGAAGACGACGGCGAGCAGCCCGGCGCGGGCGAACCTCGGTCGCAGCGCCAATGCGTCCGGTGCTGCGTCGGTCGCCAGCGGACCGCGGTCGTCCGGAGTCGGGTCGTGGTCGATCACGGACGAGCGGGGGACTGTGGTGACACGGTCACAGGATGGAGGCGGCGACGATGATCGACACCCCGATGTGCGCGATGCCCTGCACCCAGACCGCCGGGTGGCTCTCCGGATGGACCAGCAACTCGCCGAGATTCCCGGGGGTCAGCAGGTCGATGACGAGGAAGGTCACCGCCATCACGATGAGACCGATGGCCGAGTACACCGCGGTGTAGGCGAGTCCCTCGAGGAGTCGGCCCTCGCTCGCGACGATGGCCGCGGTGACGATGACGGCGACGGCGAGCATGTTGGAGCCCACCAGGATTCCCGCGTTGCGGTTGCGGTCGGTCCACAGCTGCGAACGGAGCTTTCCCGGCGTGAGGAGGTCGAGGATGCCGAACGAGATGATCATCAGGATCACGCCGACACCGGCGTAAGCGCCTGCAGCGTAGGCGTTCTCAGCGATATCAGCGAGCATGGTCTTCTCCGTTGGTTGATCGGACGAGTTCGATGGGGAGTTCCGGACGGACAACGATCATTTGCCGCCACCGCCACTGCCGCCGCCGCGGTTCCCGCTGCCGCTACCCGCGTAGCGCGGGGTCGGTACCCAGAAGGCGCCGACGTAGGGGTGGTAGTGGTGGTAACCCGACCGGTAGTCGCGGCTGAGCATCACCCGGGTGGTCCCGGCGGCCAGCGGGAACAGACCGACGAGATAGTCGGGATACTGCAGGAATTGGGTGCCGGCGATGTTGCCAGTGCCCGAGGCGCCGCTCCGCTGGTCGCTGGGACGTTCGGCGTCGCGGATCTCGTTCGCGACCTCGGCGGGGCTTCCGTCGGCCACGTAGGCGTCGACATCGCCCTCGTCGAGGGCGGTGTCGCGCTCGTAGTTCTGCGTGATGTAGTCGCGCGCCGACCCGCCGATGCCGCCGCCGCGCGCGACTCGCGCGGTGCACGCTCCGATGAGCGCGAACACGGTGAGCACGACGATCACGCCGATGATGATGTTGCGGGTCTTGTTGAGCCGTCGGCGCGGGTCGGGCGGCCCGCCGGGCGGGGGCGCTCCGGTCATGGGCGGGCCACCGGGCCGCGGTCGATCCTGCTGGAGGTGACGACGACCTCGGCGGCCTTCGGGTAGGTGTGCCAGGTGTGCCAGCTGATGGCGTCGTCGGTGGACTCCGAGACGATGGCGGTGACGGCATACGGCTCGCCCGGGAAGTGACCCATCACGCACGGGTGGCCGGTCGCCGACTGCTCGGTGACGCGAGCGGCCAGTTGCTCGACGAGGGCGGCGAGCTGGTCGGGGTTCACGGACTCCACACGGGAACTGAAGTAATAGCCGCTCTCCTGGAAACTCTCCGGGAGCGCCGAGGTCACTTCCGGCAGGCAGGCGACGGTCTCGCAGATTCGTTGCACCCCGTCTTCGACGAGCACCTGATGGCTCGCGCCGAGCAGGCGCACCGACACGGTGATGCCGTCGATGTCGCGGTCCTCCTGGGCCAGGGGTTCCTGCAGCGGTGCGCTCAGCGAGAATCCGAGCTGGGCCGCGCTGGTGTCGGCGTAGGCGACGGCCAGCTGGGCTGAGGGGTCGCCGGGGTGTCCGAGGTTCTCTGTCATGCGTGCTTCGATCTCCGTGCTCAGGACGTCTGGGTCGGGTGGACGGCGGTGAGGGCCGTCAGGGCGTCTCCGGAGCCGGGTTGCTGGGATAGATGCGGTAGTCCGCGCGTGCCAGCAGTTCGCCGCGAGCGCACTCCCAGCCGCTGCCGTAGTCCTCGAACGACAGGCGGTCGGGGCCGGCCTGGTAATCGTGGTAGGCCATCCGGCCCGACGCCGCGACCCCGGTGGTGCCCGCGGAGGTGAAGCGCGCGGAACCCGCTTCCTCGGACCGGTATCGACGTCCCTCGAGTTCGACGGTGTCGGCGCCCGGCGTGACGGTCGCCCCGGGCACCTCGTGCCACAGCACCACCTCGAGGTCGGGATCGTCCTCGACCGAGATCCAGGCCTTCGACCCGACCCCGGTGTCCAGGAAGTTCTCCGTCCAGGTGTACCCGTCCTGCGTCAGGCGCAGCGTGCCGCGGACCGCGTAGGTCTGACCGCGCAGCTCGACGAGGTCGCCGGGTTTCAGATCACGGGGATCGCCGAAGACGGAATCGTCGTCGGCCGACGAGAACGGGTCGCCGGGCCGGTAGGTCCGCTCACGCAGGGCGTCCTGCTCGGCCTCGCGGGCCTTGCGATTGCCCAGGAAGTTGAAGATGACGACCACCGCGATGATCGCCAGCAGCGCCACGATGACGATCAGCAGGAATTCCACCCGACGACCCTATCCGGATCGGTCACTCGTCGTCAGGTGGGTTCGACGATGATCGGCGGGCTGAATGATGCCGGGGCCGGCGCTCACGCGTCGACGGCACGCAGTTCCGAGATCACCGGGGCGAACGTCTCGAGTGCCGGTTCGAGCACGGTGAGATAGCTGATGCCGGTTCGGGCGCGGAGTTCGACGAGGCGTGCGGCGATGTCGGAGACGGATCCGATGAGCACCGACGGCAGGTCGATGAACTCCTGGGCACTCATCGACAGTTCGTGTCGTGCGATCAGCTCCTCGGCCACCGTCGTCGCGTCGTCGGTCACCTCGACGATCTGCATCAGCAGATTCCATTCGACGTCCGGGGCGCGTTCGCCTGCGGCGGCGCGGGCGAACGCCACCCGTTCGTCGAAGTCGGCTGCCGACAGCGGTTCCAGATCGCCGTCGGGACCCGTCCGGGCCGCCGTGAATCCGACGACGTCCGCGTGCTCGGCGGCCATCCGCAGCACCCGGTCGCCGTTGCCGCCGAGCAGGAGCGGTACCCGCGGCTGCACGGGACGCGGCCGGTGATCCCGGTCGGCGAGGAGTTCGGTCACCTGCGAGACGGTCACCGCCAGATGGTCGACGCGTCGCCCCGCGGACCGGAATTCGATCCCGGCTGCGTCGAACTCCGCCCGGACGTACCCGGTACCGAGGCCGAGCTCCACCCGACCGTCGGACAGTTGGTCGACGGTGGCCACGTCGCGGGCGAGCAGCGCCGGATTGGTGAACGCGGCGTTGAGGACGAACGGGCCCACGCGCAGCCGTTGGGTCGCGGTGGCTGCGACCGCCAGCGCGGGCCACGGGCTCGGGATGCCCAGATGGTCGGGGACGAGGAGGACGTCGTATCCGAGCTCTTCGACGGAACGTGCACGAGACCGCCATGAGGCAGTGGTGTCGACGGCGAGCATGTTGACGCCGAATCGGAACGCCCTGGACGCGAGTGCCATGCCACCAACGTAGCCAGGGGTACCGCGCTCGACCATGCCGGCGAACGGACGCCGGCGGCAGCCTTGCACTCGCAGTGGTCGAGTGCTAAAAACGAGGTTGGCACTCACGGACTGTGAGTGCCAGGTCGGGACGGTGAGGCCGGTACCGAATGACACACCGGTCGTCCGTCGCGGGCACCGAGTTCCGGCCATACGAACCTAGTGTCACCCCCTTCGGAGGATCACTTACCCATGGCCAAGCAAATTGCGTTCGACGAAGAGGCCCGTCGCGGCCTCGAGCGGGGCCTCAACAGCCTTGCCGACGCCGTCAAGGTGACGTTGGGACCCAAGGGTCGCAACGTCGTCCTGGAAAAGAAGTGGGGCGCCCCCACGATCACCAACGATGGTGTGTCCATCGCCAAGGAGATCGAGCTGGAGGACCCGTACGAGAAGATCGGCGCCGAGCTGGTCAAGGAAGTCGCCAAGAAGACCGACGACGTCGCGGGCGATGGCACCACCACCGCCACCGTTCTGGCCCAGGCTCTCGTCCGTGAGGGTCTGCGCAACGTCGCTGCCGGCGCCAACCCGCTGGGTCTGAAGCGCGGCATCGAGAAGGCCGTCGAGGCCGTCACCGAGTCGCTGCTGAAGAGCGCCAAGGAGGTCGAGACCAAGGAGCAGATCGCTGCCACCGCCGGTATCTCGGCAGGCGACCCCTCGATCGGCGAGCTCATTGCCGAGGCGATGGACAAGGTCGGCAAGGAAGGCGTCATCACGGTCGAGGAGTCCAACACCTTCGGCCTGCAGCTCGAGCTCACCGAGGGCATGCGCTTCGACAAGGGCTACATCTCGGGTTACTTCGTCACCGACGCCGACCGCCAGGAAGCCGTCCTCGACGACCCGTACATCCTGCTGGTCTCGGGCAAGGTCTCGACCATCAAGGACCTGCTGCCGCTGCTGGAGAAGGTCATCCAGGCCGGCAAGCCGCTGCTGATCATCGCCGAGGACGTCGAGGGCGAAGCCCTGTCGACCCTCGTCGTCAACAAGCTCAAGGGCACCTTCAAGTCCGTCGCCGTCAAGGCCCCGGGCTTCGGTGACCGCCGCAAGGCCATGCTGGCCGACATCGCCATCCTCACCGGTGGCGAGGTCATCAGCGAAGAGGTCGGCCTCTCGCTCGAGGGTGCGGGCGTCGAGCTGCTCGGTACCGCACGCAAGGTCGTCGTGACCAAGGACGAGACCACCATCGTCGAGGGCTCGGGCGATCCCGACGCCATCGCCGGTCGCGTGGCCCAGATCCGCGGCGAGATCGAGAACAGCGACTCCGACTACGACCGTGAGAAGCTGCAGGAGCGTCTGGCCAAGCTGGCCGGCGGTGTTGCGGTCATCAAGGCGGGCGCGGCCACCGAGGTCGAGCTCAAGGAGCGCAAGCACCGCATCGAGGACGCTGTCCGCAACGCGAAGGCTGCTGTCGAAGAGGGCATCGTCGCCGGCGGTGGCGTGGCCCTGCTGCAGTCGGAGCCGGCCATCGACGCACTCTCGCTCGAGGGTGACGAGGCCACCGGCGCCAACATCGTCAAGGTCGCGCTGTCGGCTCCGGCCAAGCAGATCGCGATCAACGCCGGGCTCGAGCCGGGCGTCGTCGCCGACAAGGTCCTGAACTCGCCCACCGGCACCGGCCTGAACGCCGCCACCGGTGTGTACGAGGACCTCCTCAAGGCCGGCATCAACGACCCGGTGAAGGTCACCCGCTCGGCGCTGCAGAACGCAGCCTCGATCGCGGCTCTGTTCCTCACCACCGAGGCCGTCGTCGCCGACAAGCCCGAGAAGAACGCTGCCCCGGCCATGCCGGGCGGCGACGAGATGGGCGGGATGGGATTCTGACCTGACTCCGTCAGGGATGAGCTTCTGATCTCCTGATCAGATCCCCGCGTCTGCTCACGCAGCAACAACCGAAGGCCGGTCACCCGCACGGGTGGCCGGCCTTCGGCGTTGTGAAACGCGCTACGACGCAGAATCTGCCGCATAGTTGCAGCCATGACACGAAAGCGTGTGTTGTTCACCGCCAGGACTGTCGGTCACGTCATGTGGTGGGTGTTCGTTGTCGCCGCGCTGTTTGCAAGCGGAATCACCTGGTGGATGACGGAGTATGTCGCGGTCGACGCTTCTTTCGTAGGCAGGTCTTACGGTTGGACGATCTACACTCCCACCACCGTCGCAGGCTATGTCGATCTCATGAGGTCGTCTGGCCCGGAGTGGTGGCAGGATCCGGCCGTATACGCGCTCGCCGCATTCGTGGCGGTCGTGATCGCCGCTATCGTCGATGCGCTCGCAGCCCGTCGCCTCATCGCCGGCATCATCACGGTCGCAGCGCCTTTCGTAGCGCTGGGCCTCTTTGTGCTCGCAACCCCCGGCGCGGTCGATGAGGTCTACCCACACGGCACCGTTTCCCTCGTGTTGATTCTCATCGGTGTGGCGATCCGCGAGGTGTGGATGCGCGCCATCGCGCCCGGGGTGCGAGATGAGCCTCGGGGGTGAGCTTTCGGACAGGGGCGATGCGCCCCTGCTCGGTGCGCGACCTGGCCCGTTGGGCCGGTGCGATCAGATCGGCCGATAGGTTCCGTCGCGGTGCGAAGTGTTCAGCGGCGTCGACGTGCGTGTGGCCCTCCGAAGAAGAGGCGAACCCGGACGGAGTGCTGAATCGTATCCTCGTCAAGGAGGATGCTGCCTGTCACAAACATGTCACCGATGGAGACCGCCCCTGCGTCACCGGCTTGCTGCAAAACAGCTCGACGGATCGCGTCGCTGAGCTCCGGCCCTCTCAGGTCAGTTCGAAGCTCGACTAGGAAAATTTCCTCGTTACCCACCTGCACCACCACCCGACTGTTCATAAGAACAGCCCTGTGTCTTCGAAACTGTTGACTCGCAGGGTGTTACATCACTTGTGGTCGTCCGGCCGAGTGAAGTATCGAGTGGGCGCGGCGTACTCGGCGGGCGCACCTGATTCGGGGTCAGCGGTAACGATGTCGAGGTCTGTGTGGGTCAGTAGGTCTGGGATGGTCTCCGCATTCGCACCGATGCCCGCCCAGTGGGCGTCAACGTCGGAGGCGATGCACCACGCGTGATCGGCTGGCCACACGAACGATGCCGGGTTGTGCCCCGTCTCTCGCACGCCCCAGCGTCCGAAGTCGGATAGCGGGCCGTGCAGGAGGTAGTAGGACCGGTTGGGGATGATCATTCGGGCGCTCCGGCGCATAACCGTCGAGGTATCAGGCCATCCCTCCCAGATTGCGAAGTAACAGTCGTCCGGAGTGCCGGTCGCAGAGTGCAACAACTCGCAGAGACGACCAACTTTGGCCTGATCCGTGGGATCGTCCGGACCCGCGGCGAAGTCTTGTCCGTCGGGGTCGGGCATGAACCGCAATCGCGCGTAGGCCTCGAACCCTGGAGTGCCGAAAGCGGTCAAGTCCTGCCAAGGCTCCTGGGAGTTTACGATCCAGGCCGCTGCTCGAGGAGTTTCGCACGGTCGCAGTTCCACTGGTCAATGACACCACAGTCGCGATCGGAAATGCGTCGGCTCGTCAGCGCTGAGCGCTGCGTTCTGCTTACCCTGGAATCGGAGCGTCGCCACGCTGCCCGTGACGGTGATCAGCGTCCCACCCAGGCATTGCCGCCGGGGAGGTCCGGCCGACTGACGGTCGGCAATTCTTGTCGGTGGTCGCACGTATGTTTGATCTATGCAGTTCGGGGGCGGCGGCGCAGATATCTCGGGTGAGGAGTCCGGGGTCGAATCGTCGTTGCCTGCAGTGGTTGTCGACAACGAGTTGTCGGCCACCGAGCTCGTCGATGTGATCACCCACTGCGCGTCGATCACCTCCGCAGCCTCGTATCGACTGCTGACGGCGGCGAGTCTGCTGCACGAGGAACGCGAACTCGACTACCACCTCCGCCGCACCGAACACCATGACGGACAGGTCTTCTCCGAAGACGACCTCCACCGCCGAGCCGCCGACGCCGCCGCCGGTATCGACCCCTACGCGCAGTTCGGTCCCGACGGGTTCGATCAGGCCACCGCCGAACTCGGTGCAGCCCTGATGATCACCGCGGCACAGGCCCGCGACCTCATCCGTACAGGTGACGTCCTGCGGTACCGGTTGATGCTGACCGGTAGCACCCTGGCGTGTGGCCGGATCGACCAGAAGCGGTTCGAGATCGCGGTCAAGCGCACCGACTTCGTGTCCGACGCCGACATGCAGGCCGTCGATGCCCATCTGGCCGAAGCGATTCTCGCGCGCCCACCGATGTCGACGACCCAGTTCACCACCATGGTCGATGCGATCGTCGCCACACACGCACCGGATGCGGTGCGCCGCCGCCGCGAACGCGCCGGCGACGACCGCCACATCACCATCGGACCCGACCGGTTCGGTCCGGGCCAGTCCCGCATCAGCGGCAGCCTGCCCGTCACCGACGCCGCCACCCTCGATGCCCAACTCAACGCGATGGCCGCCTCCGTGCACCCTCACGACCCACGCACCAAACGGCAACGACGCATCGACGCACTGCTCGCGTTGGCCGCACACCTCGACGTGCTGGCCTGCCGCTGCCCACACTGCGCACCTCCACCCGAACCGGTCGACCTCGACGACGACACCACCCCAGCCGACGGCGCTGACACGACCGCGGCGTCGGCGGATTCGGCCACACCGTCGGCGGTCACCGGCCACGCCCCGGCACCGACCTTCCACATCGTGGTGAACCTGTCGACGCTGCTCGGCCTCGATCAGGACCCGGGGTTCCTCGACCGCCACGGGCTGCTCGACGCCGACACCATGCGATCGCTGGTCGACGGTGCCCGCCGGTCCTTCATCACCGGTCAGCCGCAGCAGCCAGGCGAATCCCGCTACACCCCGAGTCGCAAACTCCAGACCCTGGTGCGGTGCGGAGAACTGTGCTGCACCTTTCCCGGGTGTACGCAACCGGTGTGGGAGGCAGACCTCGACCACACCATCCCGTTCGACCACCACACACCCACCACTGGTGGTGCCACCACACAACGGAACCTCAAGCCGCTGTGTCGTTTCCATCACCGGATCAAGACGTTCGGGATGTGGCGGGACTACCAGGACGAGTACTGCACCGCATGGTTCCGATCCCCCACCGGACACACCTTCGTCGGCAACGCCTTCAACGGCCGCGATCTGTTCGGTTACCTCGTCCCCAGGCAACCACCGGACCACCCCGCCCGCAGCCACCTCGCCGAACAGCGAGACACCCGCACCACCACCCGCCGTCGTGAACTCGACGCGTGGGACACCGCCAACCCACCACCCTTCTGAACACCTGTGAAGCAGGGTGGGTGAGTCGACGATTCAGGAGCCCCGGCCGCTGGACAGGCGCTCGGCGCCGTGGGGAACGATTTCCGTCACGGCGATGTTGAGACGGCCATGAGTGCTCCCATCACCGTCGACATCTGGTCCGACATCGCCTGCCCGTGGTGCTACATCGGCAAGCGCAAGTTCGAGGCGGGTCTCGCCGAGTTCGCCGGGCGTGACGACGTCGAGGTGACGTATCACAGCTTCGAGCTCGCGCCCGACACGCCGGTCGACTTCGACGGGTCCGAGGTGGACTTCCTGGTCCGGCACAAGGGCATGCCTGCCCAGCAGGTCGAGGGCATGCTCGAGCAGGTGACCGGGATCGCCGCCGAGGTGGGTCTCGACTACGACTTCGACAGCCTCCAGCACACCATGACCCTGAAGGCGCATGAGGCGCTGCACTTCGCGAAAGAGCGTGGCCGACAACTCGATCTGGTGGAGCGGTTGTTCAAGGCCTACTTCGAGGAGGGTCGTCACGTCGGCCGTCCCGACGAACTCGCTGATCTGGCCGCGGACATCGGCCTCGATCGCGACGAGGTCATCGCGGCGCTGGACTCGGGCGCTTACGCGCCGGCGGTCGCGGCCGACATCGACCAGGCGCGCGCGTACGGAATCAGTGGAGTGCCCTTCTTCGTGATCAACGGCAAGTACGGAGTCTCCGGGGCGCAGGCGCCGGAGATCTTCACGCAAGCTCTCGACAAGGTACGCGCCGAGGCGGGCGATCGTGTCTGAACCGCTCGTGCCTTTCGAGATGGTCGGGGACGCTGACGCGGCTGTCTGCGTCGATGGTGTGTGCGCGCTGCCGGAGGCCGAAACCGAACCGTCGGAGCCTGTGCTGGAGTGAGTTTCGGAATCGTCTGAGCGGTCGGGGATTCTTGTCGGTGGTTGGTCGTATCTTGGTGTCATGCAGTTCGGGGGTGAGAGCGCAGGTGTCTCGGGTGAAAGTCCCGAGGCCGAGTTCTCCTTGCCTACAGCGCTTTCCGATGTCGAACTGTCGGCCACCGAGCTGGTAGATGTCATCACTCACTGCGCGTCGATCACCTCCGCCGCCACTTACCGACTCCTCACCGCGGCAAGCCTGCTGCACGAGGAACGCGAACTCGACTACCAGCAGCGCCGTACCGAGCACCGCGACGGGCAAGCCTCCTCGGCAGACGAACTGCATCGACGCGCGGCCGAGGCCGCCGCCGGGATCGACCCCTATGTCGAGTACGGGCCCGATGGTTTCGACCAAGCCACCGCCGAACTCGTTGCGGCACTGATGATTCCCGCCGCCGAAGCCCGTGGCCTCATCCGCACCGGCGATGTCTTGCGCTACCGACTCATGTTGACCGGTAACACCCTCGCGTGCGGACGTATCGACCAGCGACGCTTCACCATCGCCATGAAACGCACCGACTACGTGCCCGACGCCGACATGCAGGTCGTCGATGCCCATCTCGCCGAGGCGATCCTGGCCCGCCCACCGATGTCGACAACCCAGTTCACCGCCCTGGTCGACGCCATCGTCGCGAGGCTTGCTCCCGACGCAGTGCGCCACCGCCGTGAACGCGCCGACGCCGACCGCAACATCACCATCGGGCCCGACCGGTTCCACCCCGGCCAATCCCGCATCACCGGCA
This sequence comes from Gordonia sp. McavH-238-E, assembly GCF_022348225.1. Classification (NCBI taxonomy): domain Bacteria; kingdom Bacillati; phylum Actinomycetota; class Actinomycetes; order Mycobacteriales; family Gordoniaceae; genus Gordonia; species Gordonia sp. McavH-238-E. The sequence goes on along the minus strand of NZ_JAKRFE010000014.1, from coordinate 103,369 downwards.
CCCTCCCGGTCACCGACGCCGCCGAACTCAACGCGCAACTCAACGCGATGGCCGCCTCCGTGCACCCCGACGACCCCCGCAACAAAAGTCAGCGACGCGTCGACGCGATGATCGCCCTCGCCGCCCACCTCGACACACTGGCTTGCCGCTGCCCACGATGCGCACCCCAACCGGCATCCGACCTCGACGACACCGACACCGACGCCGAGTTGGACAGCGGCTCACCAACAGTCGAAGCCGACGACCCCCGTGCGGAAGCACCCGAATCGGCCCCGGCACCCGAACCGGCCCAACCGACCGCCACCGGACCGCACCGGCCGGTGCCCATGTTCCACATCGTGGTGAACCTGTCGACGTTGCTCGGCCTCGACGACGACCCCGGCTTCCTCGACGGCCACGGACTGATCGACGCCGACAGCATGCGCTCGCTCCTCGTCGACGCGCAACGCTCCTTTGTCACCACCGGCCGTACCCGACCAAACGGCCACGCCTCCGATCCCACTGCCGATGCCGGGTCCCGCTACACCCCGAGCCGCAAACTCCAGAACCTGGTGCGCTGCGGCGAGCTGTGCTGCACGTTCCCCGGCTGCAATCAGCCGGTGTGGACCACCGATCTCGACCACACCACCCCGTTCGACCACCACTCACCCTCGACCGGTGGCGCCACCACCCAGCGCAACCTCAAACCGCTGTGCCGGTTCCACCACCGCATCAAGACCTTCGGCATGTGGCGCGACTACCAAGACGAGTACTTGACCGCCTGGTTCCAGTCCCCAACCGGACACACCTTCATCGGCAACGCGTTCAACGGCCGCGACCTCTTCGGGTATCTCGTACCCGGCCGCCCACCCGATCATCCGGCACGCAGCACACTCGCCGGCCAGCGAACCGCCCGCACCACCACCCACCGTCGCGACACCGACGCGTGGAACGCCGCCAACCCACCGCCTTTCTGAACGGTGTGTGGGTAGCCCCCCGGCACGTTGACGTGTGAGTGCCCGGTTGCAGTGGGTACACAAACGCCATGCAGACGTTCCTGCCCTACCCGGATTTCCGACGCTCCGCGGAGGTCCTCGACCCCGCGCGGCTCGGCAAGCAGCGGGTGGAGACGTTGCAGATCCTGCGGGCGCTCGAATTGTTCGACTACGGCTGGTCCAGCCATCCCGCGGTCACGATGTGGCGCGGGCACACCCCGGCGCTGGTCGCGTACGGGCTCGCGTTCGTCGATGTGTGGACCGGCGAAGGACGTGCGGACAGCACCGCGCCGATGATCGCCGAGTTTCGCGCCCGACGTGGTGGGCCGGGCCCAGTCCGAGCTGGCCGCGCAGGGCCTGATGCCCGCGTGGCTGGGCGACGACCGGCTCCATCGCAGCCATCGTTCCGCGCTGCTCCGTAAGGCGCCGGACTTCTACGGCTCCGTGTTCGCCGACGTCGACGACGAACTGCCGTACTTCTGGCCCGATCCGCCGGTCGCCGACACCCACGAGCTGGACGAGCCGACCCGCACGGTGTGGATCGTCCGCGCCACGTCCGAGGACCAGTACACCGAGTTCCGGCGGCGACGCATCGTCGGGTTCGGCACCGAGTCCGGCATCGATGCCGACGCGTCGTCGGGCGCCGACGCGAGCCTGCGGACGCTGCTGAAAGAGTGCAGCCCGGGGCGTCGGCCGGGGAAGGACCTGCGCGTGCTCGCGTCCTTCGTCGCCGACGTGAAGGTGGGGGACCAGGTCGCCGTGGTCGACCCGGCCGACCCGGACGTGCTGGCGCGGGGCGAGGTGGTCAGCGACTACGAGTTCTCGACGCGCGCCGCGACGCTCACCCCGCACCGCCGTCGCGTCCGATGGACCGGCACGCTCGAGCGGACGTCGGTCACCCCGCCGGCACTGCTACAGAACCCGCGCACACTGTTTCCCGTAGCAGTGATGCAGTGAGTGATCCCGGGCTGAGCGCTGTCGTCCGATCGACCGAATCTCGGGCGGATGATCGTGACGCCCGGCAGTGCACGAGCCGGCCGAAATGCGCGGAGTCGACATCGCGGACATCCGAAATGGGCGTCGCGGGAGCGAGAATGGCTGCTCAGACGGGATATGTTCCGGTCACGCGAGATTTGGCATCGTGAAAATGACTCCAACCGTGGCTATACCGCGCTCGTGCTGAAGGTGAACGGCAAGGGTGCCCGACCGTGTATTCGCGGACGCATTTCCGCCCGATGCGTATGGTGAAACGTATTCGGATCGATATCTGCACGTGTGAATTCCGTTGTCGAGACGACGGCGCGGTCGTAGTGATGTGAAGGGACTGTGATGTCCGCAGCGGATGGTGCTCTCCGCCGACGCCTGGTCGCCACGACGGTCTCGATCGTTGCTCTCGTTGTCGCTCTGGCCATTCCGTCACTGGCGTCTGCGGAACCGGGAAGCGGGTCGACGCGGGCGCAGGCGTTGGCCCGGGCAGTGGCCGACGGCCGGGTGCTCGACCTGTCGGTGCATTCGCCTTCGATGAAACGAGATGTCCCGGTGCGCGTGCTCGTGCCCGCGGATCGATCGAAGCCCCGTCCGACGCTGTATCTGCTGAACGGTGCGGGTGGCGGGGAGGGTACCGGCCACTGGTTCGAGCAAACCGACATCGTCGATTTCGTCGCCGACAAGAATGTGAATGTGGTCGTGCCGATGCGCGGTGCCTACAGCTATTACACCGACTGGGTGAAAGTCGATCCGGTGCTCGGGCGAAACAAATGGACAACCTTTCTGACCAGCGAATTACCGCCGCTCATCGACGAAAAGCTGAAGACCACCGGGGTGAATGCGATCGCGGGGATCTCGATGGCGGGAACATCGTCGTTGAGTCTGGCCGAGTCCGCACCTCAGCTCTACCGGGCTGTCGCGTCCTACAGCGGATGCGCGGAGACGAGCACGAACCTGGGTCGGCTGGCCATCCGAGCGGTCGTCGAGGGCCGCGGCGGTGGCGACATCGCCAACATCTGGGGGCCGGTCGGCTCTCCGGGATGGCGTGCCCACGACCCGGTCGTCAATGCCTACAAGCTGCGCGGCAAGGCGATCTACATCAGCACCGGCACGGGTGTCCCCGGACCGCACGACCAGTTGCAGAGCCAGGGAATCGACGGCAAGACCACGATCTACATCGATCAGATCGCGGTCGGCGGCGCGATCGAGGCCGCCACCCATCAGTGCACGCTCAATCTCGACCGCCGGCTCACCCAGCTCGGCATCCCCGCGACCGTCGACTACACGCCCGGTACGCACGCCTGGCCGTACTGGCAGGATCAGCTCGTGAAGTCGTGGCCGATGCTCGAACGCGCGCTCACCGACTGAGCGGCCCGAGATCTGTCACGATGTGACCGTGACTGCGACCCCCGGTGCGCCGAGCCCCATCCCGAGCCTGCCCAACCTGCGCGATCTCGGCGGCTGGCGCACCGCCGACGGCCGGACGGTCCGATCCGGCGTCCTGTTCCGTTCGACGGACTTCTCCGCCCTCGACACCGCCGACGTGCCTGCGCTGGAAGCTCTGGGTCTCTCGACCGTCTACGATCTCCGGTCGGCGCACGAGAGCGCAGCCATTCCGGACCCGGTTCTGCCCGGTGCGTCGAACATCGCTCTCGACGTGCTCGCCGACGCACAGATGTCGATTCCGGCGAACATCGGCGCGGTGCTCGCCGACCCTGTCGTCGTCGCGGAGGCCGGCGAGATGCTGTCCGGCGGCAAGGCGCGCGAGATGATCTCCGGGACCTACCGCGAGATGATCACCCTTCCCAGCGCGACGGCCGCGTACACCGAGTTCTTCCGCGGACTTCTCGACGAGGCGACGACGCCGGCCCTCGTGCACTGCACCACCGGCAAGGATCGAACCGGTTGGGCGGCAGCATCTCTGCTGACCCTGCTCGGGGTTCCGAGGGACGATGTCTACCGCGACTACCTCCTCACCAACGAGCGGCTGATCCCGTCGCTCGAGCACATCTTCGACGGGTTCGCCGCGGCGGGGGGCGATCCCGAACTGCTCGTCGGCGTGCTGGGCGTGGACGCCGGTTACCTCGACGCGGCGTTCGACGAGGTGGACAAGCGGTACGGCGGGATCGAGGGCTACTTCGGCGAGGCGCTGGGCCTGGATGTCCGGGACCAGCAGGCCCTCCGCGACCGCTACCTCGACGGGTGAGGCAGGCGGGTTCGATGAGCTCGGCAGTGTGCGAGTGCCGGTGCCGATTCCTCCGGTGAGGGGATACCGCCGACTCGTGCCGATCGATAGCGTCGGGCGAACCCTCTCTACCGAACTACGGAGATCCATGCGCGCAGGAGTTATGGCACGGTCGTTGTTGATCTCCGTTCTGATCGTCGGAAGCGCGATCGGCGCGACGACAGACTCCCCGGACGCACGGGCGGAGCCGGGCGGGTCGGTCGACTCCGGAAGTCTCGAGGGTGCAGATCCCCGCGACCTCGACTACGGCAGCCTCGACGGTGTGGATCTCCGGGATCTCGACTTCGTCGGGAGCATCGGTGGAGGCGTGCAGCCGCCGCGAGTTCAGCAGTGTGACGAGGAGACGCGATCCGGAGGCCAGGGCGTCACGGAGACGCGGTACATGTTGGGCCGGCCGGGGCCCACCCGCTTCACCCTGCGGTACGAAACGCTCGATCAGCCCGATGAGATCCGAGTGTTTTACCAGGGCAGACTGATTCACAACACCGGGTACGTCGGTGACAATCGCAACCAGGGCACGGGTAGCGCCCGGGTCGTCGTGCCGCGGGGCACCGAATCCTCCGTCGTCGTGCGGGTGACCGGTCCGGAAGAGGGCACCCAGTGGGAGTACACGGTGTACTGTCCCGGGTCGAGCTGAGCGCCTGACGTTCGTCGGTAGTGTCTTGGGATGAGCGAACTGAGCTTGTCCCAGAAGGCCGCCCTCGGCAGCGGCGCCGATTTCTGGACCACGAAAGCGGTGGGTTCGATTCCCGCGCTCACTCTCACCGACGGCCCGCACGGGGTCCGCAAACAGACCGGCGCGACCGATCACCTCGGCCTCGCCGGCAGCGAACCCGCCACCTGCTTTCCGCCCGCAGTCGGCCTCGGCCAGAGTTGGGATGTCGGGCTGATCCGTCGTGTCGGCGAAGCGCTCGGACGGGAGGCCCGCGGTCTCGGCGTCGACATTCTGCTCGGTCCGGGAGTGAACATCAAACGAGATCCGCGGTGCGGCAGGAACTTCGAGTACTTTTCTGAGGACCCGTTCGTCACCGGCCGGCTCGGCGCGGCGTGGATCGAGGGTGTTCAGAGCATCGGGGTCGGGACATCGCCCAAACACTTCGCGCTGAACAATGCCGAGGACGACCGGATGCGGTCGAGTTCGGACGTCGATCCCCGGCCGATGCGCGAGATCTACCTCCGCGCCTTCGCGCACATCATCCGCTCGGCCGATCCCTGGACCGTGATGTGTTCCTACAACCGCATCAACGGCATCCCGGCATCGGAGAACCACTGGCTCCTCACCGACCTGCTGCGCGGCGAGTGGGGCTTCGACGGTGTGGTGGTCTCCGACTGGGGTGCCGTCGCCGATCGCGTCCGTGCGGTCGCGGCCGGACTCGATCTCGAGATGCCGGGGTCCGGCGGGCGGACCGACGCGCAGATCGTCGACGCCGTCGAGGACGGGCGCCTTGACGCGGCGGCCGTGGACCGATCGGCGTGGGCGGTACGCAAGCTCGCCGAGCGGGCCGGTGCCGGTCGCGCGGGCCGAGTCGTGGTCGATCCCGACTTGCACCACCGCCTCGCCCGGGAGGCGGCGGGGCGGTCCATCGTCCTGCTGAAGAACGAGGGCGGCGTTCTCCCACTGGGTTCCGGGCAATCTGTCGCGGTCATCGGCGAGTTCGCGCGCGAACCCCGGTATCAGGGCGGGGGCAGCTCACACGTGAATCCGACGCGCCTCGATGTGCCGGTGGACGAGATCCGGGCGGCCGGTCACACGGTGACCTACGCCCCTGGCTTCTCCACCGACGATGCGCCGGTGGATGCGGCCGAGGCGATCGCCGCCGCGGCCGAGGCCGATGTCGCCGTCCTGTTCCTGGGACTGGCGGCGTCGCAGGAGTCGGAGGGCTTCGACCGCGACGACATCGAACTGCCATCGGATCAGATCGAGCTGCTGACCCGAATCCTCGCGGTGCAACCCCGCACCGTGGTCGTGCTCGCCCACGGTGGAGTCCTCCGCCTCGAAGCGATCGCCGCGGCCCCCGCGGTCCTCGACGGTGCGCTCCTCGGCCAGGCCGGGGGTGGGGCCATCGCCGACGTGCTCGTCGGCGTGGTCAACCCGTCGGGGCGGCTCACCGAGACCGTGCCGGTCAGGTTGCAGGACGCGCCGGCTTACCTCAACTTCCCGAACGAGAACTCCCACATCCGGTACGGCGAGGGGATTCACGTCGGCTACCGCTGGTACGACGCGCGGGACCTCGAGGTGGCGTACCCGTTCGGGCACGGGTTGTCCTACACGACGTTCGAGCACTCGGGCCTCTCTGTCGCAACGGAGGATTCGGACGTCGACGGAGTGATCGTCGAGGTGACGGTCACGAACACCGGACCCCGCGCCGGTCGCGAGGTGGTCCAGATCTACACGTCGAAGCCGGACTCACGCGTCGGTCGTCCGCCGCATGAGCTGGCAGGTTTCGCGGTCACCCGCGACCTCGAGCCCGGCGAGTCCGAGACCGTGTCGGTCACGATCGACCGAAACGACCTCGCGTACTGGGACACCCGGGTCGATCGCTGGATCGTCGAGACGGGTGAGTACGCGATCCAGGTCGGCGCGTCGAGCCGCGACATCCGGCTGATCACGACCGTCGAGATCACCGGAGACGACGTGGTCCTCCCGATCGACGAGAACTCGACCCTGGGCGAGGTCCTGGCGAATCCGGCTGCGGCGCAGGCGCTCGCGGAGTTGGCCGAGAACAACCCGCTGATGAGTGCCGGGAACGACGCGCTGGGTGTCGACATGGCACGGATGCTCGCGTCGATCCCGCTCGGTCGCCTCGCCGGCTTCGGGATGAGAGACGAGGACATCACCGGGATCATCGCGGCTGCGCGCACGGACTGACCGGCCTGCGGGCTACCGGAACACGATGCAGGTGGTGGTTCCATGTGCCACGAGCTTGCCGTCGGCGGCGAACACCTTGCCCTCGGCGGTCGCGGTGGTGCGGCCGGCGTGGATGACGGTGCCCACGCCGGTCAGCTCTCCGGCGTCGACGGCGACCGAGCGGATGTAGTTCACCTTCAGCTCCAGGGTCGTGTAGCCGACGCCGGCGGGCAGCGTGGTGTGCACGGCACACCCCATCACCGAGTCCAGCAGCGTGGCACAGATGCCGCCGTGGACGGTGCCGAGGGGGTTGGCGAAGTCGGGCTGCGGGGTCACGGCGAAGGTGACCGCGCCCTCGTCGATCTGCTTGGGGACCATGCCCAGGAGGCGGCCGATGCTCGGACGGTCGGAGCCCGCGCCGTCGGCCTGCCAGGCGCGCAGTAGGTCGAGTCCGGACATCGCGGTGGGGTCGGTGGGTGCGTCGGTGGTCGTCATGACTATGCATGGTTGCATACTCGACAGTGATTATGAAGGTGTGCATATCCGGGTGGGTTCATCGCGGGGGCGATGACCTCGGCGGATGCTCTGTATGCTGGCGCAGGACATCAGATATATGAGGGTCGGCATAGGAGTTGTTGCTGCATGGCGTCACATCCCGCCGAGTCCGTGGTCACCGGCGCGGACGACCGGGGCCCGCGTGAACGCATGGTCGTGCACGCGGCCGACCTGATCGGTCGCGACGGCGTGGCCGCCACGTCGATCGGCGACGTCATCTCCGCGAGTTCCGCACCTCGCGGGTCCATCTACCACCATTTCCCGGGCGGCAAGACCCAGCTGATGACCGAGGCGGTCCGGTACGCCGGCGAGTTCATCGCCGAGCGCATCGGGCGCCCGACCACGATGACCCCGGCCGACACGGTGCGCGAGATCGGCGGAGTGTGGCGGCGTCTGCTGGTCAACACCGATTTCCAGTTCGGGTGCCCGGTCCTCGCCGGCGGACTCGCCCGCCGCAGCGAACCCGCGGTGGCGGACGCCTCCGCCGAGATCCTGCAGCGCTGGGCCGACCTGGTCACCGCGCGGCTGGTGGTCGACGGCGTCGACAGCGACCGTGCCGACTCACTGGCCAATCTCATCATCGCGGCGGTCGAGGGAGCGGTCGGACTGTGCCAGACACGGCGCAGCGTCGAACCCCTCGATCGCGTCATCGCCGAACTGGCGAGCCTGTGTGACGCCGCGGTCGATCGGCACCGATAGGGCTGAGACGTTGGACACGCGTGTGCTCCGTTAGTAGGTTCACCATGTCGTCACCGTGGGGTGACGCCTGGCCTGCGCCTGTTCATCGTCTGCGCCGGCCCGGATGGCTGGGTGATCTCGGGAGGATGACGCCATGACGCCGGTCTTCCGGCATGCGCTGGGTTCGGACTTCGACCGCCTGCATCCCAACGTCGCATGGCGCTACGGCATCGACTCGACATCCGGTGTCGCCCAGATCTGTAGCGGGATCTACGAGTCGGTGTACATCTCCTCCGCGTTGCCGCCGCCCGCGCTGTGGCACTACGCCAAACGCAACGCGCTGCCCTCGAAGACGAGCCGGATGGTGCCGTTCACCCAGGGGTACTACTGCTATTCCGACGAGCTCGGGCGCGAGTCGCTCGCGGTGTTGCGGAACTTCCAGTACACGACCGGCCCCCGCAAGCTGAACTCACTGCTCGTCGCCGGGCGAACGGGCCTGGTCGACTACTTCGGCGACGGCCCGGAGTTCCTGTATCCCATCGAGCCGTCGGTGACGCGGTCCGGCGAGTTGCTGCTGGAGAGTGGGCCGATGCGCTGGCTCGGGCGCGGACCCAAGGTCGGGATGAAAGGGCTGTTCACCGCTCAGATGAAGTACATCGAGGGGTGGGACGAGAAACGGGATCGCTTCCGGTGCGACGCGACCGTTCGCAACCCGGTCATCGGCGAGATCATGCACTTTCGTGGCTGGTTCACCGCGGTCGACCAGGCCTGCTCTCTACGCGACATCCCCGACGAGGCGTGGCCGGTCAACCTGGTCGACCGCGAGAGCTGATCGCTGTCATCCCAGGCGACTCCGCCGCGGGTCGACACGTCGTCGACGGTTCGTTGCATCGGCGGCACGGGCGCGCGGTAGGTTCTGCGCATGGCTGTCTCAGCGAACATCGAATTCGACGTCGCCGCCCCGGTCTCGGTGGTGATGGAAGTGCTCATGGACATCGAGTCCCTGCCGGAGTGGTCGGGCCCGCACAAGGAAGCCGAGATCCTGACCAGTCACGACGACGGCACGCCCGAGAAGGTGCGAATGGTCGTCACCGCGGCGGGCATCTCCGACGAACAGACGTGCACCTACGAGTGGACTCCCAACTCGTGCGAGTGGCACCTCATCGAATCGAATCAGCTGAGCGAACAGCACGGCAAATACACGGTCACCGAGACCGACAAGGGGGCCCGGGTCCGGTTCGATCTCGCCGTCGAGCTGAAGATCAAGCTGCCCGGGCTCATCGTGAAACGCGCCCAGAAGATGGCCGTGGACACCGCCCGTAAGGGGCTCACCGCTGAAGTGGAGAAGCGCGCGGCGGCCTGAGGGCGATCGTGACCCGGACGTGACGGGTCGATCGACTCCTCCCCGGCGCCGGCCCCTGTACGCTGAGGGCGTTCCCTACCGGGCGCCCGATCAATGGAGGCCAAAGCAGTTGAGAATCAAGAAGTTTGCCGTTCGCGGCCTGGTCCTGGCGGCGGGGATCGCCGGATGTGTCGGTTTCGCCGGGCTGTCGGGCGAAGGGGTCTCCTCGGCGTCGACGCATTGCTCGGTGTCGAACGGTCACCAGGTCGAGCGGGTCGAGGGACGGAGCGGATGCGGCGCGAAGGCCGGACTCGGCAGTAGCGCTACCGCCGATGAACGCAGCGGCGGCGGCACCGCGATCTCGGTGTCGGACAACGGCGGAAACGCTGCGGCGTACAACCTGCAACCGGGTTCGACGGCTCTCGCCGGTGCCAACAGCCGGGGCAACGCCTACTCGGTCACGACCGGGCCGAGCGCGCTGTCCGTCGCGCAGGCGCGCCGGGGCGGCACCACCGTCGCGGTCGGTGGCTGGGGTGGCGAGGCCTACGCCGGCCCCGAAGGTGCCCGGTGCAGCGGTGGTTTCGCAGCCGCGTTCGACACCAGCACCGGCAAGGCCTGCCTGCACTCCGGTTCGATCGACCTGCGGAACTGAACCGCAGCAGACGAGATCTGAGAGACAGAACACGCCCGGCGCGACGGTCGTTAACCGGAGCGTCGGGCGTCGTTCGTCCCTTCGTCCTATCGTTGTGGAGTGACCGACCTTCACAGTCCCGACACCCAGATCGGCCCCGACTTCAGCGTGCTGAACGGCCGCGAAGCGCTCCAGCAGCTCGTCGACCTCCACGACACCACCCACTTCACGGTCAACGACGACGATGACGACGACCCGGTTCTGCTCACCCTGCCCGAGCGCAACGTCGTCGACACCTGGCGCGAGGACTATCCGTACGAGGAGCGGATGAGTCGCCGCGAGTACGAGGTCACCAAGCGGCGCCTGCAGATCGAGCTCCTGAAACTGCAGAAGTGGTCCAAACAGACCGGGCAGCGGCACCTGCTGGTCTTCGAAGGTCGCGACGCCGCGGGCAAGGGCGGCACCATCAAACGCTTCAACGAACATCTCAACCCGCGCGGTGCCCGCACCATTGCACTGGAGAAGCCCAGTGAACGCGAGGCCACCGAGTGGTACTTCCAGCGCTATGTCCAGCACCTGCCCGCCGGCGGTGAGATGGTGTTCTTCGATCGCTCCTGGTACAACCGTGCCGGCGTCGAGCGGGTGATGGGATTCTGCAGCCCGCAGCAGTACACCCAGTTCGTCGCACAGGTCCCGGCGTTCGAGAAGATGCTCGTCGACGACGGGATCAACTTGGTCAAGTTCTGGTTCTCGGTCACCCCGCTCGAGCAGCGGACCCGGTTCGCCATCCGTCAGATCGATCCCGTGCGGCAGTGGAAGCTGTCACCGATGGACCTGGCGTCGCTCGACAAGTGGGATGCCTACACCGAGGCCAAGGAGGCGATGTTCGCCGCCACCGACACCGACCACGCACCGTGGACAGTGGTGAAGTCCAACGACAAGAAGCGGGCGCGGATCAACGCCATGCGTCACGTGCTGAGTCTGTTCGACTACGACGGCAAGAACGAGTCGTTCGTGGGTACGCCCGACCCGCTGATCGTCGGCCGCGCCGCAGACGTGATCGGGGAGTAGCGGCCCGAGCAGTTCAGCGCCGCCCGGAGATCAATCGCCCCAGGATCCCGAGGGCGAACATGGCGACGCCCACCCCGCCGACGATGAGGGCGACACGGGTGACGTCGTCGTACGCGCCGTCGATGATGAGCTCGGCCACCTGCCGGCCCGAGCTCTCCGCACCGGCGACCTCCTGTTTGGCGCGGTCGGCGAAGAACAGGCCCATGGCCCAGGTCGAGACACCGGCCGCGACCACGCCGAGTCCGAGCCACGCGAACACGGTTCCGCGGCGTCGTGCGATCAGCAGAGCCAGCACCGCCGAGATGACGGCGACCGCGGCTGATCCCCAGGCGAGCAGGGTGATCTGGCCACCGACCTCGGCGTATCGGCCCGCCTCGAGACCCGAGGCGCCGTTGGTCAGTTCCACGACGACCGGGCCCTGGATCGCGTTGCCGCCGGACAGGTTCAGGGCACGGTTGATCATGGCGGTGATGTCGAGCTGCATCACCGAGGTGTCCGAGCCCGGCGCGGGCTCCTCGAAGAGGAACGCGTGCTGCTGCCCGACGACGTCGGCGAAGTCCTGCTGGAACTGTTCGCTCTCGGTGTAGCGGCCCGCGAGTGGCCGTACGAGCGCGCCCGCGATGGGCAGATCGGTCCGGGCGGTCGCCTGTGCGGCGATCTCGTCCGCCAGGTAATCCTTGACCTTCTGGTTCTCTGCCATCGGCCCGACCGTCGAGACGAATCCCGCCTGGTCGACGATGCGCTGATCCAGCCAGAAGGACGGAACGGCGAGGACGGTCGCCGCAATCGCGACAAGTGTCAGCAGGGCACTGAGGAAGCTACGCACAGCCACGAGGCTACCGAGACAATGCGCGTGGATCATCGACCGGCGCGGTGGGGCTGATGCCACACGACCTTTGACAACTCCACAGTGTGAAACGGGCCCGCCAGGCAGGGTCAGTGCCCCGCGAACGCCTCGGCGAGCCACCACGAGCCGCCGTCGTCGGTGATCTTGGCGTCGATGACCAGTGGCCCCGACGGTTCGGGGGAGGGCAGCGACCCGACCCAGTTCCGGACCTCGTCGAGGTCGTCGAGTCCGGTGACCGTGACGCCCGTGGCGCCGTGGCCGCGGGCGATCGCGGCGATGTCGACCTCCGGGAAGGTCACCGTCGTCATGTCGGCGTTCCCGAAGTGGTGTACCTCGGCGCCGTAGGCGGAGTCGTTGTAGACGATGACCACCAGCGGCAGTGCGAGTCGGACGGCAGTCTCCAATTCGGCGATGGCCATGAGGAATCCGCCGTCACCGGTGCCGAGGACCGGCAGCCGGCCAGGTTGGGCGAAGGCCGCGCCGATGGCGGTCCCGAGGCCGAGTCCGATCGACTGGAAGGCCTGGGTGAAGCAGAACCCGTATTCGTCGGGCACGGACAGATGGGTCGACGGATACCCCATGAAGTTCCCGGAGTCGATCGACACGATGCGCTCCGCCGGGAGGATCTCGTCGAGCGCGATCGTCAGCGCCCGCGGGTCGACCCGACCGGGAGTCACCTCGCCTGTGACGGGGACATCCTGCCACCGCGACGATTCGGCGATCCGGGCGGCGACGTCGGCGGATCGATAACCGACAGGTGCGGGGGTGTCCGGCGGCAGGGCCGCGAGCACGTCGGCGGCGGTCGCGGCACAGTCGCCGACCACACCGAGATCGACCGAGCGATGTGCGCCGATGGCGTCGATGTCGACGTCGACCTGAGCCACCGTGGTGTCGGCACCGATGAGTCGGCCGTGTCGCATCGTCCACATGTTCAGGGCGCAACCCCATCCGACGATGAGATCGGCACCGGCGATCAGTTCGGCCGAGGTGGGCGAGGAGAAGCCGCCGGAGATGCCCAGAGAGAACGGGTTTCCCGCGAACAGGCCGTTCGCCACCGCCGACGTCGCGACCAGCGCACCGGATACTTCGGCCAGCGCCGCGATCTCCGGTCCGGCGGCGCGCGCACCCCGTCCCGCGACGAAGACCGGACGCCGCGCGGCGCGGATGGCGTCGGCCAGACGCGCCACCGACCGGGCCTCCGGCCGGACCCGCGGCGCCGCGACGGAGAGCTTCGTGGGACCGTCGAAATCCGCTGCGGCCGAGGCGATGTCGATCGCGACGTGGAGCACCACGGTTCGGCGCTGTGTCACTGCGGTCCGGACGGCACGGGTCACGTCCGCCACCACGGTGCCCGGTCCGTAGACGCGGTCGTTCACGGCGCCGACGCTCGCGGCGAGGGCCTCCTGGTCGATACGGAAGTTCGACCGCAGCGCCGACGCAGGCGAGTCGGCGGTCAGCACGATCATCGGTGTCCGGCTCTTGGCCGCCTCGGCGATGCCGGTCATCGCGTTGGTCAGTCCGCAGCCCTGGTGGACCGACAGCACGCCCACGCGTCCCGACATCCGCGCGTAGGCGTCGGCCATGCTCGCCGCCCCGCCCTCGTGACGGGCGGCGGCGAACGGCACCCCACCCTCGCGAAGGGCGTTGGTGAGGACGAAGTTCCCGCTGCCGACCACACCGAACGCGTGGCCGACACCGAGATCCGCGAGTACCCGGCCCGCCACGTCGGCGACCGTCGGGCCGTAGCGGTCGGGTGCCTCCATCAGCCCTCGACGATCGCCAGCACGCGCGACGGACTGCCGGTGCCCCCGACGATCGGCAGGGGGCTCACCACGATCACCGCACCGGTGGGCGGAAGCGAACCCAGGTTGCGCAGGGAGGTGAGCCCGTACTTGTCGTTGCCCAGGAAGTGGTAGTGCACGGGGAACGCGGGATCGAAGCCACCGGCGAGACCGGCGTCGACGCCGACGGTTTCGACGCCCAGGCCGGTGATCTCGCGTTCGGTGGCCAACCATTGCGCGCACTCCACCGAGACCCCGGGAGTGTGCGACCCGGTCTCGTCGGCGTTGAGGAACTCGGCTTCGGAGCCACCGCGCGACTCCCAGCCGGTCCGGAGCAGCAGCCAGGTACCGGCGGTGAGCCGCCCGTGGTCGCCTTCCCAGGCCTCGACCTCGGCGACGGTCAACAGGTGATCCGGGTCGTCGGCGACCTCCCGGGTCAGGTCGAGGACCGCCGCGGGCCCGATAAGGCGCTGCACCGGGATCTGTGACACGTCGTCGCCGTCGCGTCCGCTGATCCAGTGGATCGGGGCGTCGAGATGGGTGCCGATGTGCTCGCCGGTGTGGATGTTGTTGTGCCGCCAGTACGGTCCCGGCTCGTTGTAGGCGCTGACCTCTTCGAGACTGAAGTCGATCAGGTTCGCGAACGGGGCGGGGAGCCGCAGCGCCGGCGTCGACGCGCTCAACGGGGTGGTCAGGTCGACGACGCGGAGTGATCCGTCGGCGAGGCCGGCGACGACACCGGCCAGAGTGGTTGCGGTCATGGCGAAGTCCTCGGCTACTTGCGTGCGCCGCGCCAGTTCATGCCCCAGCCGTACGCCTCGTCGACCTTGTCCTGCGCCCCACGGATGTAGCGCACCTCGCGGTTGAGGACCAGTTCGCCGCCGCGGTTCTCGAACAGTGCGATCGCACAGGAGAGTGCCGACTGATCCGCCTCGTCGAGCCGGACCTCGATCTCCGGGCCGTTGGCCGGGAACAGGGTGACGACGCCGTTGGCGCCGGCCCAGTTGGGTGTGCCCTCGTAGATGTAGGCGAAGATCAGGATTCGCCGGATCCGGTTGGTCGCGGCGAGGTCGATGTACATGTTCTCGCCGCCGGAGCCCGATCGATCGTCGCCGTCGAGATAGATGATCGGCTGTCCGTCACGAGGAGCACGGAACGAGTTGCCCAGGGCCTGGACGATGCCCTTGCTGCCGTCGGTGAACTCCCAGAGGCAGGCCAGGTCCAGGTCGATGCCCTGCGCCTTGCGAAAGAGTCCGCCGCCCTTCGAATTCGAGGTCCAGCTCAGGTTGACGCGCACCTGGCCGGTGGTCGCACCCTGCTTGCTCAGCGAGATGCTCGGCGCGGACTTGGTGAGGGTGATCTTCGACAGCGAGACCGGTTGGGCGGGCGGCTGCTGGCCGTAACCCGCCGGGGCGGGGGGCTGCTGGCCGTAACCGGCGGGCGCGGAGGGGGGCTGGGCAGGCGGCTGCGGTGGCTGCGCCTTCGGACGCTTGGTGTAATCGATCCCCATCTCGGTTCCTCATCTCGTCGTCGGTGACATCGTCTGGTCCAGTCATCGCACGGCGAAAGACACTCGCCGCAGGTGTTGGGGCCCAGCGTAGTGGACCACCGTCACCGGGCGGCGCCCGTTGCCGGCGCCTGAGCCCGCGCGGACGGACCGAACACCGACGCGACGTCGAGCTTTCCCTGCGGGTTTCGGCGGCAGCTGGCCACCGCGACATGGCACGGACGTGGGACGTTCGGCGGGATCGGGTAACCGTCGTCGATCTGATAGCGGGTGTTGGTGACCTTCGACGCGACCGCCGCCGGGTCCGCGGGATGATCCGGAGCGGCATCCGGGCGAATGACGACCATGGCCTCGGTGACACCGGCCGGCCAGTCGAAGCGCACGGTGTCGCCCTCCACACGGACCGCGGTGATCGGTGGCGGATCGTCGGGCCGAGGTGTGGTCGGGTGCACCGGCGCCGCGCTCGCCGAATCGGCGGACGGGGCGGACGTGGAGTCGGTGCGGGCCGGCTCGGACCGGTGCCCGGCGCGGAGTGCGGTGACCTCGTAGACCGGTGCGACCGGGTCGGGTGCGCTGCCGTCGGACAGTTCGGTCGCCGTGGTGCGGCCGAGCGTCCGGGTCGACCCGTCGAATCCGATGCGCACCACGCGGTAGGTCACCGACTCCGTCGTGGAGGGATCCCACGAGACGGTGATCGCGCCACCCTCGGCGACGGACCGGACGTTTCGCGGCGGGTCCACGGTGACATCGGCGGCCGACCTGTTGAGCGCTCCGTGATCCACGATCTGACGCCGCATCTCGGCCGCGGCGGACAGGCTCGCCGGGTCTCCCGTCGACGCCGCCCGCGCGGTCTGGTCGGCCCGGGCGACGACGTCGCGCGACTGTTCGAGCCGCTCGTCGAGGCGACCGCCCGCGTCGGGGAGCAGGTCGATGTCCCGGGCCCGCCGAAGTATGTCCTCCAGCAGTTCGACTGCCGCGACATGCCGCTTCTCCTCGGCCAGGTCTCGCGCCCGGCGCGCATCCGTCACCGCCTGGCCGATGACCCGCTCGACCTCGTCGGCGACCGCGGCGATCTGCCGGAGCGCCTCGCCGTCGTCGCCGGCCGAGGCGCGCGCGTCCGCGACCGACGCACGCGCGCGGACCGGCAGACCGTCCCGCAGGGCGGCGCGGGCGGTGCGGAGATCGTTCTCCCACAGTCTCTTCGGCGGGACCTCGACAGGCTCGGCCGGCAGAGGTGGGCCGGCCGGTGGAGGTGGGTCACCCGGCGAAGTCGCGCCGAATTCGAGGGCGAGTTCGGTGATCACGGTGCGCGCGTCCCGCGAGCCCAGCCCGCGGGCTCGGGCCTCGTCGAGCAGGTACTCGTGGTCCTGCGCGCCGAGTTCGTCCTCGACCAGGACCGCAGCCCGGACCCGCGGCCGTAGGTGGTCGGTCACCGTGTCGATGACCGACTGCCGATACTCCTGCGCCAGTGCGGGATCGGCGAGCAGGACGTCGTGCACGTGGACGAGCAGTTCGTCGAGGACGCCGCGGAATCGGCCGGGGGCGAGCTCGCGGGCGCGTTCGCCCAGCGCGACCGCCCGCGACTCGATGACACCGCGGTCGGCGGCGGCGTCGGTGTCGAGGTGCAACAGGGTCAGCAGGGTCGGGGTGGGGTCGCCGTCGCGGAGTCGGTCGAATTCGGCGAGCAGGTCGCCGATCTGGGCACGTCGCTGCGCGGTCAAGGTCACCCGCGGCGGCGTCGGGGCGGCGGGCGCGGGCGGTGCATCGTCGACGATGCGGTGACGCCGCAACCGGGTGGCGATCTCCGCCGGATCGAGCCCGCCCATCGCGCCGATCTCGTCGAGTCCGGCGCGCTTGGATCTCGGGATCCCGCCGTACCGCTCGTTGAGGCGCGCGATCGCGTTGTCGAGGAGTTCGAACCGCTGCTGATCGCGGAATTCGCGTCGGGAGCTCACCGCCCGTGCCTCGGCGATCCGACCGGTCTTGTGCCGCAACGGCGCCGACCGTTCGTCGTGTTCGGCCACGAGTCGCGCCACCAGGATGCGGTACTTCGGGTGGTCGCGTTGCTTCTGCCAGAACGCCCACACCTCGTCGAGTCGAACGGCGACGGCGTCGTCGTCGAGGCGCTCGGCCTCGCCGATCGGGATGTCGTACAGTTCGAACGAATCGGATTCGCCGGGCCCCCCGCGTTTCTCGACCGCGGCGAGCACGCGCTTGCGATAGTCGTTGCCGACGAACGGCTCCATCAGATCCCCTGCCTCACCCCGAGATCGGTCACTGCTCGCGGCGCCGGGACCGGTGGACCTGTTCGAGTTCGCGCTCGACCTCCGACTTCGAGAGCGAGGCACCGGTCTTGGCCGACAGTGTCAGTGGGATCCGGGCATCGACGTGGAACGCGGTGACATGCAGGACGCCGTCGAAGGCCATCTCGAAGGTCACCGAGACCTCGCTGCCCTCGTCGTAACCGGGTGGGATGTCGGTGATCGCCCCCTCGATGAGGACCTTGGCGTCTTCGGGACGGGGAGAGGCGGCCTGTCCCTGCTGTTCCAGCACGACCAGTTCGATGCGGGACTGGTCGCGTCGCATGGTCCCGAACGACCGGCGCACCTGGACCGGCAGCGTCTGATTGCGGTGCACCAGCCAGCTGGCCTCCAGCTCACCGCTGTGACCGTTGACCGCCAGCACCCCGAACCCGCGGGAGACCACCGTGTCGACGCTGATCTCGAGCATCCGCCGGACGCTGCTGACCGGCAACGCGAACGCGTGCGCGACCCGTGTGCACGATTCGTCGAGATCGGCCTGCGCGACCCCGTCGAGTCCGCGGTCCTCGCGGAGTCGGCCGCGGGCGGCGAGGTCGGCGCGGACGAGCCGCTCGATCTCGAGCTTCTCGCCGTAGATCGCGGCGCCGCGGGCAACGGCGAGATCGGGATCGTCGATTTCGGGGGTCTTCCCCAGCGTGGCGGCGAGCTCTCGGGCGACCATCGGCATCCGCGACGAGCCGCCGACCAGCAGGACCCGGTCGACGGTGGACACCCCTCGGCGTTCGGCGGCGGCCAGGCACGACCTCGTCAGTTCGACGGTGCGGGCCAGCAGGGGGCGGGTCAGTTCCTCGAGTTCGGCACGGGTGAGCGGGATGACCGACCGGGCGCCGTCGTGAGCGACGATCACCGACGTCGAATCGGAGTCGGTCAGTTCGTGTTTCGCGCGCTCGGCAGCGAGGATCAGAGTTTGTGAACCGGCCGAGTCGTCGAGCGGGTCCTCGGCATCGGGATTCTCGGCGCAGAAGGTGCGCGAGAGATGGAGCGCCAGCCGCTCGTCCCAGTCGGCACCGCCGAGTTGATGATCACCGTCGACGGCCAACACGGTGATCCGACGGTCGGCGAGTTCGATGACCGTCGCGTCGAAGGTGCCGCCGCCGAGGTCGTAGACCAGCACCGTCTCGTCGGCCGTACTCGTGGCCACGGGATCGGTGAGCCGGCTGAACCCGTAGGACAGTGCCGCGGCGATCGGTTCGGACAGGACCCCCGCGACGTCCAGGCCCGCGTACGTGCCCGCCTGGATCGTCGCGCGCCGCTCCTCGTCGCCGAAGTACGCGGGCACGGTGATCACGGCGCGGTCGACCTGCTCACCGGCGAAGGCGGCATCGGAGATCAGCGATCGGAGGATGAGCGCCGAGATCGCCGGCGCCGACCAGGTCTGGCCGTGTGCGACGAAACGCCACTGCGCGTCGCCCATCCGTCGTTTCACCAGACTGCAGACGTTCTCGGGGTCGAGCCGGGCCTGCCGGCGCGCCCCTTCGCCGACGACGTGGTCGGTGGGCGAGGTGAGCAGGACCGTCGACGGGGTGGTCGGTGCACCGGTCAGTCCGACGATCACCTCCGGGCGACCGTCGGCATCGATCTTCGCCATCGCCGAGTTGGTGGTTCCCAGGTCGATTCCGATTACGCCCACGATCGGGGATGCTAGCAGCGCAGACGGTCTCGCCGGTGTCGGTCGAGGAGCGGGCGGGTGTTGATTACGCTGGCGGAATGACGTCTCCGGAGGGCGCAGCACCCGACCGAACCGCTGGGCTCGAGCAGTTGCGGGAGCAGGTGTCCGACCTCGCACTTGTGGTGGCACGGCAGACCCGGACGATCGAACGGCTCGTCGACGCGGCCAAGCGGCCGGGTGGGTCCGCGACGGCCGACGTTCCGCTGCTGGTCGACCTGTTCGCGCTCCACACCGATGCGGCGACGTGTGTGGTCTCCGCATCGGAGGCCGACCGGCCCGCATTCGAGTTGTTGCGCGCCGGACTGGAACGGCTCATCGTCGGCCGTGGCGGTGCCGTCGTCGCCCCGCCGCCCGGTGCCGACTTCGATGCCCGCACCATGGAAGCGGTCGATGTCCGAGCGGCGACCGACACCTCGGCGGACCGCACGGTCGCCGAGCTCCTGCGTCCGGGGCTCGTCGTCGGGGAGCGGTCGGTCCGTCCCGCAGCTGTGGTGGTCTTCCGGAGCGGTCAGTCCTCGGGAGACAGTGTCCGCCAGAGGAATTCGTAGGCGAGCGCCGACTTGAACGCGGACTGCTTGTTGTCCGCGGCGCCGCCGTGGCCACCCTCGATGTTCTCGTAGTACTGCACGTCGTGTCCTGTTTCCTCCAGGCGTGCAACGAGTTTGCGTGCATGGCCGGGGTGGACCCGGTCGTCGCGCGTCGAGGTGGTCACCAGGATGGGCGGATAGGTCGCCTCGGCGTCGACGTTCTGGTACGGCGAGAACGGCTTCATGAACTCCCATTGCGCGGGATCGTCGGGGTCGCCGTACTCGGCCATCCACGACGCTCCGGCCAGCAGGAGGTGGTAGCGCTTCATGTCGATGAGCGGCACCTGGCACACCAGGGCGCCGAACAACTCGGGGTACCGGGTCAGCATCACACCCATGAGCAACCCGCCGTTGGAACCGCCCTGCGCGCCCAGCTGTGCGGGTGTCGTCAGCCCGGTGTCGACGAGGGCGCGCGCCACCGCGGCGAAATCCTCGTAGACCTTGTGCCGCCCGGCTTTCTGGGCCTGGGTGTGCCACGACGGTCCGTACTCGCCGCCGCCGCGGATGTTGGCGATGACGTAGATCCCGCCGCGTTCGACCCAGCTCTGTCCGGCGATGGCGAGGTAGCTCGGAGTGAGGGCGTTCTCGAACCCGCCGTAGCCGTACAGGAGAGTCGGGCCGTGGGACACGTCGCGGCGCCGCACGACGAAGTACGGGACCTGGGTGCCGTCGTCGGAGGTCGCGAAGTGCTGCTCCGCGGTCACCGAGTCGGCGTCGAAGAATGCGGGACTGCGCTTGATCACCTCGGGTGCGTGGCCGCTGTTGCCGTGCAGAAGGCTCGGCGGATCGGTGAACGACGTCGCCGACCAGAACACCTCGTCGCTCTCGTCGGGGTCGGTGTCGAGCACCGAGACGGTGGCGAGGTCGGGTAGTCCCGGCATGTCGACGACCCGCCACGTCCCGAGCTCGCGGACCTCGACCCCGGTGTGCACGTCGTGGAGCTTCACGATGATGAGATGCGAACGCGTGTAGGCGTAGTCGACGAGACTCGTGTGCGCGTCGGGTGCGAACAGGACGGTCGCGTCCCGGTTGCCCGACCGGTAGGACTCGTAATCGAAGGCCAGCAGCGTGCCCGGGGCGTGGGTCGTGCCGTCCACCTCCCACTCCGATCGCGACAGCACCAGCAGCCAGTTCATCCGCACCCCGGCGTGGGCGTCGGTGGGGACGTCGAGCAACTCGGTGGTCCCGTCGCGTAGTTCGTAGTCGAGCGAGTTGAAGAAGTCCGTGGCGCGTCCGACGAAGTGACGCTCGAATCCCGGTGTGCTGTCGTACGACGCGCGCACCGACACGTCACCGGTCTCGCCCGTGAAGACCGTCACGGCATCCGAGAGCGGGGTGCCGCGCGTCCATCGCTTGACGACGCGGGGATAGCCGGAGTCGGTCAGCGAGCCCTGCCCGTCCCGTTGCTCGCCGAAATCCGTTCCGACGTAGACGGTGTCACGGTCGATCCAACCGACATCGGACTTGTTCTCGGGCAGGACGAATCCATCGGTCACCCAGGTGCGGGACGGGATGTCGAACTCGCGGACGACGGTGGCGTCGGCGCCACCCCGCGAAAGGGAGATCAGCGCGCGCTCGTACTCGGGACGCAGCGCGGTCGCACCGGCCCATACCCAGTTCTCGTCCTCGTCGCGGGCGAGTTGATCGACGTCGATGAGGACATCCCAGTCGGGGGCATCGGTGACATAGGAGTCGTACGTGGTCCGGCGCCAGAGTCCGCGCGGGTTGGTCGCGTCGCGCCAGAAGTTGTAGAGATACTCCCCACGCCGCCGTGCATAGGGGATGCGGTCGTCGGTGTCGAGGGCCGCCAGCGTCGCGGCCTCCAGCTCGCGGAACCGTTCCGAGGCGGTCAGCGCCGCGACCGTGGGCTCGTTGTGCGCGCGCACCCACGACAGCGCCTCGTCGCCGGTGACCTCCTCCAGCCACAGGTACGGATCGTCGTCGGGTGTGGTGTCGGTGGACGCGGTGCCGTGGTCGCCGTGCTCGGTCATGGCGTCCAAACTACGCGGGCGGGCCGGACCGGCTGATCCCCGCGCGGCGCCGACCCCGGCAAAACGCCTCCTCGGGCCGTTGTCTCCGGGGTATCGTGACGCAGCGACGTCGAGGAGACCCCCATGGCCACTGCCCATTCCGTTCCCGTCCGCTGTCCCGGCCATGAGCCGCCCCGGGTGTCGAGATGGGGTCGTCTCTCGATGGCCACCTGCTCCGCGGTCGCGGTGATCGCCCTCGTCGCCGCCTGCGACAGCGGGTCGTCGGGGACCGGTGCGCCACCGTCGGGCTCGTCGCCGGCCAATCCGAATTCTGTCGCCGCCGAGCCGCTGCCGGCCGATGCCGTCGACAAGGCGGTCGGACAGCTCGACGACCTCGTCAACTCGATGATGGAGTCGACGAAGATCCCCGGGGTGGCCGTGGCCGTGGTGTCGGGTGGGGAGACGAAGTACGCCAAGGGGTTCGGCGTGAAGGACATCACCACCGGTGACGCGGTCGACGCGAACACCGTCTTCCAGCTCGCGTCGGTGTCGAAGTCGGTCGGATCGACGGTGGTCGCGGCAGCCGTCACCGACAAGACGGTCACCTGGGAGATGCCGATCGTGGAATCACTGCCCTGGTTCGCGCTCGCCGAACCGTATGTCACCCGCACGGTCACGGTCGGCGACATGTACTCCCACCGGTCCGGCCTCCCGGACCATGCGGGCGACAAACTCGAGGACATGGGTTACTCGCGCGACGAGATCTTGCAGCGCATGCGTTTCATGCCGCTCGATCCGTTCCGGATCAGCTACGCCTACACCAACTTCGGGGTGACGGCCGGTGGTGAGGCGGTGGCGGTGAAGGCCGGGACGGACTGGGCGACGCTGTCTCAGGACCTCATCTACGGCCCGCTGGGCATGACCAGCACCAGCTCGCGATACGTCGACTTCGAGCGCCGGGCGGACCGCGCGGTCGGGCACATCAAGGAAGACGACAAGTGGGTCAAGACCCCGATCCCGCGTGAACCCGACGCCCAGTCACCCGCGGGCGGCGTCAGTTCGACCGTGAACGACATGGCGATCTGGCTGAAGATGGTGCTGGCCCAGGGCAAGCACAACGGACAGGAGGTCGTGGCACCCGACGCCCTGCTCCCGGCGGTCTCACCGCAGGTCGTGTCCAATCCGCCCCAGACGCCCGACTCCCGCGCCGGTTCGTACGGCTACGGCTTCAACGTCGGGGTCACCGAGGACGCGCGGACGCAGTTCAACCACGCCGGGGCCTTCGCCTCGGGCGCCGGAACGGTGTTCTCGATCCTGCCGTCCGGCGACACCGCCATCGTGGTCCTCTCCAACGCCGCGCCCCTCGGTGCGGTCGACGCGATCGCCGCCGAGTTCATGGACCTCGTGCAGTTCGGTGAGATCCGCAACGACTGGCGCGACCTGTACGCCAAGGCGTATGCGCCGCTGAGCGTGCCGGAGGGTGAACTCGTCGGCAAGGAACCGCCGTCGAATCCCGCTCCGCCGCAGCCACTGCCGTCGTATGTGGGCACGTACGCGAATCCGGTGTACGGACCGGCGGAGGTCGTCGAGCGGGATGGGAAGCTCGTCCTGGAGATGGGCCCGGGCGGGGTGCGCAAGCACGAGCTCGCCCACTGGGACGGCAACACCTTCACCTTCAGGCTGCTCAACGAGAACGCCGAGCCGGGTTCGATCTCGCAGGTCACCTTCGACGGACCGCGGATGACGATCGAGTACTACGACGACGAGGAGAGCAACGGAGAATTCATCCGCCGGTGATGTTCAGCGCCCGGTCTTGCCGTCGATGCCTTCGCGGATGATGTCCAGGTGCCCCGCGTGACGAGCGGTCTCCTCGATCAGGTGGGTCAGCGCCCACCTCATGGAGGGTGAGGAGCGTCGTCCGCTCGCTCGCGGCGCAGGTGCGGCGAGATCGGTGTAGGACTCGATGACCGCGCCGGCCTCGGATACCGCACGGCGATAGGCGTCCTGGACCGATGCCACGGTGTCGGTGTCCGGGCAGGTGAACGTCGCCTGCCAGTCGTCGGCGTCCTCGCCGAGGAAGAAGAACCGTTCCACAAACGTCAGGTGCCGGACCAGGCCGAGGAGGCTGGTGCCCGACGGAACGGCGGGCGCACGAGCGTCGTCTTCGGCGACGCCGTCGAGTTTGGCCACCGCCGACGCCCGCAGATAGTCGAGGAAACCGACGAGCACCTCCTTCTCCGAAGCGCCGGTCGCCGGTGGCGGGGTGTCCTTGCGGCGGCGAGGAGGCATGGGCACCACCCTAACGGCCGGCAGTCACCGGGTCGGGGACTTCGCCTGCCCGGATCGGGCATCGGGTGTGCGAGTAGATCGTCGGCATGCAGAGGTTGCAGTGGATGCACTTCGATGTCGTCGTGGGGTCGGCGGCCAGGCGCAGCGGAAGGTCGGGTTCACGCAACAGAGCGCGGCCCATGGCCACGAAATCGAAACCCTCGGCGAGAGCGAGGTCCATCGAGGCCCGGTCGGTGACGCCGCCCAGGAGGATCAGCGGCAGATCGACGGCCTTGCGGAGCTCACGCGCAAGGGGCAGCAGGTAGGCGTCGTGATAGCGGTAGTGCTTCAGGAAGATCGGCGCGAACGCCTTGAGGCCGTACTTCATCGCGCCGGAGAAGGCGTCGGCGAACTCCTTGCGCGGCGCCTCGCCGTGGAACAGGTACATCGGGTTGAGAAGTGAACTCCCCGCGGTGGGTTCGATGGCGTCCAGGTGACCGTCGGACTCCAGCAGCTGCGCCACCCGGCACGCCTCGTCGACATTGAAACCGCTCAACACCGACCGGCCGCGCGCCCGCGCCGCGGGAGAGCGCTCGAGGTCGACCCGGCCGACGCCGTCGAAGGTGTTCAGTTTGACCCAGATCGCCGCCTCGTCGCCGACCTCGTCGCGCACGGTCTCGACCACCTCGCGTGCGATACGTGCGCGGTTGACGAGGCTCCCGCCGTAGGCGTCGCGACGACGGTTCAGCAGGGGAGACAGGAAGCTGGAGATGAGATAGTTGTGGCCGCAATGGATCTCGAGCCCGTCGAAGCCGGAGTCCACCGCGAGCCGGGCGGCCCGACGGAACGTGGTCCGCAGGTCGGCGATGTCGTCGACGCTGATTGCGCGGGTCACCGACATCCCCATCGGCGCGGGTATCCGTGACGGCCCGAGGGAGGGGGCCCGGTTCGACGCCGAGTTCGCGACCGCGCCCGCATGTCCCAGTTGGGCGGCGGCGAGCGCACCCTCGGCGTGGATGGCGTCGGTGAGTCGCTGCAGACCGGGAACCGCCTCCGGGCGCATCCAGATCTGGTGGCGGTCGGTGCGGCCCTCGGGTGAGATCGCACAGTAGGCGACGGTGCTCATGGCGACACCACCGGCCGCGACCTCGCGATGGAACTCGATGAGCTCGTCGGTCACCAGTGCGTCGGGCGTCATCCCCTCGAAGGTGGCGCATTTGATCAGCCGGTTCCGCAGCTGCAACGGGCCCAGCCGGGCGGGGCTGAACGGTCCGGTGGTGGCGCTGTCCACGACAGGTCCTCTCACTCGTGTCTAGGTGGCGGGGGCGGTCAGTCCGGCGGTGACGAACCCGGCCAGGGCCGTCACCGCGGGGGTGCTCAACGTCTCGGTGCCGCCGAACCGCAGGAGGATGAGCTGGAAGGCGAGGGCCCAGCGCCGGCGCGCCTCGCTCGCGGTCAGGCCGGGGACGGCCTCGGCGAGCATGTCCGCGAAGGGGTCGAGATCGAACCAGCGCGACGTCCAGCTCGCACCGGGATGGGCGAACACGAACCGGGCGAGCAGCCGTAGGTGCAGGTGTCCGGTCGGGTCGGCCTGCAGGTCGACGAAAGGGGTCACCACCACGTCGACGACCTGAGCGATCGGCGTGCCGGCCGGGTCGAGTGAGGCGAGCGGGTCGGCCCACAGCGGACCGAGCCGGGACTGCAGCAGCGCGATGGTGAGGTCGTCTTTGGTGCCGAAGTGATAGTGCACCGCGGCCGGGTTGGCGTCGGCGGCCGCGCAGATCGCCCGGACGGACACCTTGTCGTATCCGTCGGCGAGGAAGAGACGTTCGGCGACGGCCAGCAGGGCGTCGCGCGTGGGCATCGGCGTCGAACCGCGACGCCCGGCACCACGTTCATCTCGGGTGGTCTGGGTCACACGAGCAGCAAAGCACAGTTCAGTCGGTGTTTCAATCAATGATTGAAATCAGAGGACTGCTACCGGCGAGTAGTGGGACACTCTGCGGCGACGGTCGGACGCGACGTAGGCTGACTGTCGTGGCTGAACACTTTCAAACAGTTGTATTGGGTGCAGGTCCAGGTGGGTACGTAGCCGCGATCCGGTCGGCTCAGCTGGGCATGAAAACCGCCGTCATCGAGGAGAAGTACTGGGGCGGTGTGTGTCTGAACGTCGGATGTATCCCGTCCAAGGCACTGCTGCGCAACGCCGAACTCGCGCACATCTTCAATCATCAGGCCAAGACCTTCGGCATCAGCGGCGACGTCTCCTTCGACTTCGGAGCAGCATTCGACCGCAGCCGCAAGGTCTCGGAGGGCATCGTCAAGGGTGTCCACTACCTGATGAAGAAGAACAAGATCACCGAGATCGACGGATACGGCGTGTTCACCGACGCCAAGACGATCACGGTGGGCGATCGCGAGATCACCTTCGACAATGTCATCATCGACACCGGGTCGACCGTCAAGCTGCTCCCCGGCGTCGAACTGTCGGACAACGTGGTCACCTACGAGGACCAGATCCTCACCCGTGAACTGCCCGACTCCATCGTCATCGTCGGCGCGGGCGCCATCGGCATGGAATTCGGCTACGTCATGGCCAACTACGGCGTGGACGTCACCATCGTCGAGTTCCTCGACCGCGTGCTGCCCAACGAGGACGCCGACTCGTCGAAGGCGCTCGCCAAGGAGTACAAGAAGCTCGGCATCAAGCTGCTCACCGGCACCCGTGTGCAGTCGGTGACCGACAACGGCGACAGCGTGACCGTCACCTACACCGACGCCAAGGACAAGGACGGCGAGCTCACCGTCGACAAGGTCCTCATGTCGGTCGGTTTCGCCCCGCGCGTCGAGGGCTTCGGCCTCGAGAAGACCGGCGTCGAACTCACCGACCGCGGCGCCATCGCGATCGACGACTACATGCGGACCAACGTCGAGGGCATCTACGCCATCGGTGACGTCACCGCCAAGCTGCAGCTCGCCCACGTCGCCGAGGCGCAGGGTGTGGTGGCCGCGGAGACCATGGCCGGCGTCGAGACCATGACCCTCGGGGACTACCGGTTCATGCCGCGCGCGACGTTCAGCCAGCCCCAGGTCGCGTCCTTCGGACTCACCGAGGCGCAGGCCAAGGACGAGGGCTACAACGTGAAGGCGACGACCTTCCCGTTCTCGGCCAACGGCAAGGCGCAGGGACTCGGCGAGACGGCGGGCTTCGTGAAGCTGCTCACCAACGCCGACACCGACGAACTCCTCGGCGGACACCTCGTGGGCGACAACGTCTCCGAGATGCTCCCGGAGATGACGCTGGCCCACAAGTGGGACCTCACCGCCAAGGAACTCGCCCGCAACGTGCACACGCACCCGACCCTGTCGGAGGCACTCCAGGAGACGTTCCACGGCGCGATCGGGCACATGATCAACCTGTAGGCGAGTGAGTGCCGCCGAACGTGTCCGCGAGTGGACACCCCCGTGGCCGCTGGACATCGGGGCGACGGTCGGCCTGCACCGGCGCGGTGCGGGCGACCCCGCTTTCGTCTACGGACGAGACAGGTCGGTGTGGCGGGCGGCGTACACGCCCGATGGGCCGGGCACGCTGACCGTTCGCTCCGATGGCACGACCATCACCGGACGCGCCTGGGGGCCGGGGGCGGACTGGCTGCTCGAGCAGATGCCCGATTTCCTCGGGGCGAGCGATGATCCGAACGCGCTGGTTCCACGTCACCCCGTGGTGAGCGAACTCGTCCGTCGCACCGAGGGATTGCGCCTCGGGCGCACCGATCGTGTGTGGGAGGCCTTGGTGCCCGCGATCCTCGAACAGAAGGTCGTGGGCGCCGAGGCGTTCCGCGCATGGCGGTATCTGTTGCGCCGCTTCGGTACTCCCGCGCCCGGACCGGTTCCGGAGACGATGAGGGTGCCACCGCCCCGAGCGGAGTGGGCCCGCATCCCGAGTTGGGAGTGGCACCGCAGCGGCATCGAACCGGTCCGGATGCGGACGATCCGCGGGGCGACCGCCCTCGACGTCGAACGCCATGCGGCCAAGCTCACCGTGCTACGCGGCGTCGGGCGATGGACCGAGGCCGAGACGCTCTCGCGGGCGCTTGGCGACCCCGACGTCGTCAACGTCGGCGACTACCACATCCCGAAGCTGGTGGGGCTCACGCTGATCGGCGAGGCCGTCGACGACGCGGGCATGCTCGAGTTGCTCGAACCCTATGCGGGACAGCGACAGCGCATCATCCGGATGGTCACGCGGGGCGGCGTTCGCCCCGAGCGTCGCGGACCGCGGATGACCATCCGTGACTACCGGTCGTTCTGAAGAGGGGTCGGGCCCCTACGATCCCGTCTTGCGTGCCAGCACGAATTGCCCCTGGCCGGTGATGGTCTGCTCGACGTCGTCCACTCCGGCGCGACGGAGGCGCTCGACGATCTCGTGGTCGTCGAAGATCCGGTATCCGCTCGCTCCGGCGAGTGGCCGGACACCCGGGAGTGAGGTGAGCGGGGTGGCCACCGAGGTGAAGACCACGATCTCGCCACCGGGCGCGGTCACTCGCACCAATTCGTCGACTACTGGTAGGGGATCGGGGATCAGGTAGAGCGCGGCCAGGCAGGTGACCACGTCGAAGGTGTTGTCGGCGAACGGCAGTGCGTGGGCGTCACCGCGCAGGAACGCGGCCCGCCCCACGGCGTTGGTCTGCGCGGCCCGCGCCAGCATGGGTGCGGAGAAGTCCACGCCGATGCACCGACCGTCGCCGGTGAGGCCATCGGCGATCTCTCGCGTGTAATTGCCGGGCCCACAGGCGACATCGAGCACCAGGCGGTCGCCGGGGCGGGCGAGGTAGGCGCGCAGCGCGCGATCGAAGTCGGCGGTGGACCGGCCGCCCAGACTGAAGAGCCGCGTGAAAGTCGGTCGCCACAGGTGTTCGTAGATCTCGGCGAAGTACTCGTTGCGCATCAGCCGCTGCGCGATCGACTCCATCTCAGGAGCGGGTGTCGCGCTGGATGCGCAGCGTGTGGATGGTGGTTGCGAGACTGTCGTACTGGCCGACAAGCAAGGTGAAGCCGATGAGCTTTCGGTCGTCGAGGTGCCGGGACAACGCCTGCCAGGCGATGTCGGAGACGTCCTTTGTCTCGACGAGTTCGTCGACGGCCCGCAGGATGGCGCGTTCGCGATCGCCCCACCCGGCGTCGGGACCCTCCAGGATGCGGTCGAACTCGTCCGCGGTGATCCCGGCCCGACGGCCGAGGCGTCGGTGATGATCGAGTTCGTAGTCGCATTTCCGAAGGTGCGCCACCCGGATGATCACCATCTCGGAGTCCTTGCGCGGCAACACTCCGAACGGCATGAGTCGGCTGCTGAAGTGGAGCCAGCCGCGGAACAGTCCCTTCGCGCGGCCGAGCGTGGAGAAGATGTGCGCGTCGTCCACCCCGATCGTGCGCGCGGCTCCCCGTGCGAAGACGAAATTGACCGGCCCTAGCTCCCGGAAACCACCCGGTGCGACGCGAGGTGTGCCCATGGCCCCACGGTAGACTACGCGGACTATGACGCACAGCACACGGACGTTCACCAGTGTCGACGAACTCAAGGCCGCGATCGGCGAGGATCTGGGGTCGGGCGAGTGGCTCGAGATCACCCAGGAACGGGTCGACGCCTTCGCCGATGCGACCGGCGATCACCAGTGGATTCACGTCGATCCCGAGCGTGCGAAGTCCGGTCCGTTCGGGACGACCATCGCGCACGGGTACCTGACGGTGTCGCTGCTGCCGATGATCGCCGGCAAGATCTTCACCGTCGAGGGTCCCAAGTTGGTCCTCAACTACGGGATGAACAAGTTGCGCTTCCCGAATCCGGTGAAGGTCGGCGCCCGTATCCGGTCCAACGCGGTGATCACCTCGATCGAGGAGACGCCCAAGGGCGTGAACATGGTTGTCACCAACACAGTGGAGATCGAGGGGGAGGCCAAACCCGCCTGCGTCGCCGAGAATCTCCGCGTCCTCGTCTTCTGACCCGGCGCAAAACGTCTCGGCGCTCAGCGGCGGCACTCGTCGACGGCCGGTTCGCCACGAAGTCGACGATCGAGCCAGTCGAGAGCGACCGGGAAGCCGAGTAGCGCCGCGGCGACGTGTTCACCGAAGATCTCGCGGTAGGCCGCGGTGGCGCCGTGCGCACACTGCTCGCGATAGAGCGCCCGGGCGCCGGCGGCAGGTATCCACCACTCGTGGGTGCCGTGGTAGATCAGCAGCGGAATCGCGGACACGCGATCGGCCATCCGGGTCAGCCGGTAGACGCGTTCGGCGGTCGGCGACCGGAACGGGTCGGGGTCGTCGGACAGCACCTGCATCGGTAGGAAGGTCCCTCCGGCGATCGCCTCGGGGATGACGCACACGTTTTTCAACGGCGACGAGGCCAGCCATCGCGCCGGCCGGTTGGCCAGGACCAGGATCTCCGGATGTTCGCGCGCGATACCGAAAGTGGCGGCATGGAACAGGCCGGACGCCAGGTTTGCGTTCATGCTCCCGACGAGCATGCGGAAGTCGGCCGGGACACCGCCGAGTGCCGCCCCGACGACCTGCTCGGTGAGTTCGGGGGCATAGTCGCCCAACAGTTTCGACGCTCCGTGTGTGGCGATGGCGCCGCCGGAGTATCCGGTCATCGCTATCCGACTGTCGCGCAGCGTGTCCGGTCGCACCTGAACGGCAGCGCGGATGGCGTCGAGCGTCACGTGGCCGGCGAGTACCGGTTCGGCGTAGGCCATCCGGGGACCCTGGTGGTCGGGCACGAGAACCGCAAAGCCCTGGTCCAGGGCGAGCTGGGTGGCCGGCGGGATGAGGTCCGTGACCCCGGTCGCAATGGAGAACCCGTGCGCGAGTGTGTATCCGGGCGTACAGGCGGCGCCGAGGGAATCGATCGGGAGGTTGTTCACCAGCATCGGCATCGATGCGTCGACCGCCCGTCGCGGGATCAGCAGGGTCGCCGTGCCGTAGATCGGTGCCCCGACGGCATCGGTGCTCCGGAACTTGATCAGTGTCGCCGATCGGAGCGGTACCGTCACCACGGGACCGGCGGCCGCGGTGACATCGCGGGTGGCGATCACGTCGCCCGGCGCGCGGCCGAGCAGATCCACCGGCCAGCGGTCGAACATCGGGTCCCCGGTGGGCGAGGGCAGGATCGATTCGAGCAATTCGAGTGTGCGGTGGTCGAATCC
This sequence comes from Gordonia sp. McavH-238-E, assembly GCF_022348225.1. NCBI lineage: Bacteria > Bacillati > Actinomycetota > Actinomycetes > Mycobacteriales > Gordoniaceae > Gordonia > Gordonia sp. McavH-238-E. The sequence goes on along the minus strand of NZ_JAKRFE010000014.1, from coordinate 71,889 downwards.
GCCGGCCCGCGCACGCGGTGGGATGACGCCGAGTCGGGGAATCGGCGGCGGGGGCACCGCCTCGTCGATCGCCCCGACGACAGGCGGCGGCAACGGCATCATGTTCGGTGGGTCGGCGGCCGCGCGTCCGACATGCGACGAAGCGAGGACGGCGGCGAGCAGGACGCCGACCGTCCACACTGACGGGTGCCGGAGCGGTGACCCGCGGTGGTTTGAGGTTGTCGTCATGACGGTGCCTCCGCTTCGCGGGCGCCCCGATGCACCCGCCACCTCGTGACGGTAGGACGCGCAACCGGGCCCGGGCGCCCAACGCGTATCGATGGTCGCCACACCGAGACGCAACCGTGATATCCGGTGCCCAAGAGGTATTCGCGTGTCGCCCGACCGGACTACACGTGCGACCGCCTGCGCAATCGGCACGGCGTGTGCGCCCCGCGCCATCTAGCATTGGCCCACAGGTGATCGCGATTCGAGTCGTCAGATGTGCTGCCGGGGGGCGGGGACTCGACGGTCACCGATGTGAGACGGGAGATCGGCGATGCCGATAAGGGGAGTTCGGCGATCGGTTCGACGGGCAGCGATCGCAATCACGGCGGTGGCAGCCGCGGTGGCTCTCGTCGCGGGTCCAACCGGGACGGCCGACGCCGAACCGCCCAACCTCACCTCGGTCCCGTCGCAGCTACCAGCGGACATCGACGCGGTGATCCCGCCGCCGCCGGTCAAGAAGTTGTCACGCATCCCGGAACGGTCCCGTATCCCGGGCGCCTCGCAGGAACTGCAAGAACTCCGCGAAGCGCTCATGCCGTCGCCGAGCGGAGACCGATTCTTCGATCACTGGCCGGCGGGGCTGGGTGCGCGGACCCCCGGGGAGATCCTGTCCACACGGTCGGTGACGCGCGTGGCGCAGCCGCTCGTCTTCGTCCCGCTGCGGTCGGCGCGGCAGGTCAAGTTCCGGACAACCGACGCGAACGACGCACCGATGTTCGGCACCGCGACCCTCCTGGTGCCGGCCAAGGCGTGGACCGGGCCGGGAGCCCGGCCCGTCCTGATCAACAATTCGCCGATCGTCGCGTTGGGTACCAGGTGCACGACAGGGTTCACCTACGCGCACGGTTTCACCAACAACACGAACGAGACCGATCTGATCCCGCCGTTCACCCAGCTCGCACTCGATCGCGGTTATGCGGTGCTCGTGCCCGATCACACGGGGCCCCGGATGGCGTACGCCGAGCCGTATGTCGCGGCACACGTGATCCTCGACTCGGTCCGCGCGGCCGCAGACCTCGACCCGACGAACTTCGCGTACGGACCCATCGCGATGGTCGGCTACTCCGGCGGGGCGATCGCCACCCACGGAGCGGCCAACCTCGCCGCCGGATATGCACCCGACATCGCCGGCCGTTTCGTGGGAGCGGCCATCGGCGGGGTGCCTGCCGACTACCGGTCGCTCGCCGGCGCCATGAATGCGAACCTGGCCTCCGGGGTCTTCCACGCCGCGATGCTCGGTATCGCGCGGGAGCGGCCCGAGGTCTTGCGGATGTCGAACCATCTGGCGAGATGGCTCGCGACGTCGGAGATCCGCAACATCTGCACCGACGACATGGGCAATCTCGGCATCGCCCACCTGCCGACCCAGCTGCTGTCGACCGACCCGGATCCGTTCCACTCCGCACTTGCCGAGAAGCTGTTCGAGGTCACGGCCATGTCTGATCTCGAGGCGTCGATGCCGTTGCTGATCTACCACGGGCGCTACGAGTGGTGGGTCCCGGCTAGTCAGGCACGGGCGCTGTTCGACCAGCAGTGTGCGCTCGGTGCCACCGCTATCTACCGCGAATACGGGGCCGAGCACGTGTCGGCGGCCGCGCTCGGCTTCCCGGACACCGCGAGATGGCTCGACGACCGGTTGCGTGGGCTGCCGGCACCGAACGGGTGCCGACGCTGATCGTGGTACGGCCCTTCGTGGCTCGTCGCTAGCGCTCCTCGCACCTCAGGGAGCAGTGGGGCAGGTCGCCAGCGCTCCTCGCACCTCAGGGAGCAGTGGGGCAGGTCGCCAGCGCTCCTCGCACCTCAGGGAGCAGTGGGGCAGGTCGCTAGCGCTCCTCGCACCTCAGGGAGCAGTGGTTGTGTGTTTCGTTCGGATCAGGGAGCGGGACGTGTCTCGGTGAGGCTCATGTACGGCGAGACGCTGCTGGTGTGTTCGTCGATGCGCAGTGAGGCCCCCAGGGCGGGGAATGCACGCTGGGCGCAGTTGGTCCGCTCGCATACCCGGCAACCGGCACCGATCGGCGTGACATGTGCCTGCGGCCCGATCTCCAGGCCGTCGGAGTAGATGACCCGCGCGGCATGGCGCAGTTCGCAACCCATGCCGATCGCGAAGGTCTTGCCGGGTTGGCCGTAGCGAGTCGCGCGGCGTTCGACGGTTCGTGCCACCCAGAAGTAGTTGCGGCCGTCGGGCATCTCGGCGATCTGGGTGATGATCTTGCCGGGGTAGGCGAAGGTCTCGTAGACATTCCAGAGCGGGCACGTCCCGCCGCTCTGCGAGAAGTGGAAACCGGTGGCGGACTGGCGTTTCGACATGTTCCCCGCGCGGTCGACGCGAACGAACGACCAGGGGATGCCGCGTAGGTTGGGTCGCTGCAGTGTAGAGAGCCGGTGGCAGATCGTCTCGTACGAAACTGAGTAGAAGGCGGACAGTCGTTCGATGTCATACCGGAAGTCCTCTGCCGCGCCGTGAAACTGGCTGTAGGGCAGGACGACCGCGGCGGCGAAATAGTTCGCCAGACCGAGTAGTCCGAGCGCCCTGGCGTCCTCGCTGCTGAAATTGGCCTCGTCGACCAGCTTGTCGAGGAGATCCTGGTATTCGAGATAGCAGAGTTCGCTCGCGAGTTTGAACGTCCGCTGCCCCGCCGACAGCGATGCGGAGAACTCCAGGCGCCGGGCCTCGCGGTCGAACCGGTGCAGCGTGTAGTCGCCGAGGTCGACGCGTCGCACGATGCTGATGCCGTGGACGCTCTCGATGCGATTCATGATCTCGCGGCGGATGTCGGCCGAATGCATCCGCATCCGGGTCGTCATCCCCTCGGCAGCGACGTCGAGTTCGTGAATGTAGTTACGGCGCTGATAGAAGTAGTCGCGCACCTCCTCGTGCGGCGCGCTGATGGTGCCGCGCATGCTGCGATCCCCGCGTTCGTCGGTGGCCGCCGCGAGCTGATCGGTCGCGATCCGATAGCGGCGGTGGAGGTTCACCATCGCCTGCGCCATCTCGGGGTGCGACGTGACCATCGCGCTGATCCCCTGTGCGTCGAGCGCGCCGGGGGATGCCTCGAGATCGTCGTCGAGCAGGGCCTCCCGCAACTCGGCGACCAGACGGACGTCGTCCTGCGAGTCGAAGAACCCGGCATCGACGCCGAAGGCCTCGGTGATCTTGGCGAGCACCGAGGCGGTGAGGGGACGCGCATCGTGCTCGATCTGATTGAGATACGACGCCGAGATCGACAGGGTCTGGGCGAGAGCGACCTGCGACAGGCCACGCTCGGAACGCAACTGGCGTAACCGCGACCCCACATAGGTCCTGCTCATCGTCCACCTCCCGGACAGGTGCCGCCGCCCTGAGCGTCGCCCCCAGGGTACGGTGACCGCGTGCTCACCCTCCTCGGCCGACGCCGCTCGCCGGCAGCGCTGGCCGTGTCGGTCGCGGCCGTGGCGCTCGGCGTCGCGGGGTGCGCAGCCGGTCCGGAGACCGCGCCGGCTCCACGGGGACCCGCCGATCTGGTGCTGTCCGCGTCGGAGCTGCCGCCCGGGTACGCCGCCGCTCCGCTGTCCGTGTCCGATCTCGTCGGGGGGAACCAGGCCGCCATCGATGCGTCCCGGTCGGCGCGTGTCACGCCCGAGTACTGTCGGCCCACGTCCGATGAGTCGCTCAACAAGCAGCTGACCGCGGACAACTCCGCTGTCCTGGCCGCCCGTGACGGCGCCACGGGGACCCTCGTCGAACTCGTCACCACCGCATCTCGCGACATCGACGCCGATCGTCTGACAACGACGGGCCGTTGCTCGCGCACCACGACGGAGATCACCACCGGGCATCTGTCGGGGAGCCGGGTGCTCACGGTGTACACCGAACTCCCCCAGCCGGATGTCGACGGGGGGTTGCTGCCCGGTGAGCAGTTGCTGGTCACCCGATCCGACGTCACGACGACACTTCCCGACGGCGGCGTCCGCCGGCAGATCGGCTTCGCGGGGTACGCACTGCTCGACCGCCCAGCGTCGGGCCAGGTGACGGTGCAACTCACGGTATCGGGCGCGCCGACCCGAGCGACCGATCCGCCGACCACGCCGGTCGAGCCGATCGATCCGGCCGCTTTCTCGGCCCTGTTCGACGTCGCTGTCGAACGAGTCACCACACCCTGAGCCCCGCGGACCGCGATCGACGCGGCCCCGGATCGTGTGAAGGGCGTCACTCTCGGCCACCTGACCGTTCCCGGCGTCGTGCGGACCGAGAGCGCTTCGGTACCCGGGTGCATTCCTACCCGCGAGTAGAAAATCCCAGTACGGACGTACTTTTTGGCGGGCGACGCTTCGCGATTCACAGATCAATATTTGCAAACTTTGCACACCGGTGACGAAAAATAACCCAGATTTGCAGTGGTCAAGGGTTGGACCTGCAGGTTTGTCTTGTGGCACCCTTGCTGCAGGCACTACCGACACTGAGTCCGCAGGTTCGCAAGTTCGGCCGAGACTGACGCCGACCGCGAGTCAACACCTTCAGGCGAGGATGTCGGTTGTCTGTCAGCAGAGAGGTTCCGGCGGCGCGCCGGGCCGTCGCCCCGATCCGGCCCCCGGTCGGGACGAGCAGGACAACGAAAGCGAAGTAGCCAATGAGCAACGTCGGAAAGCCCCGTACCGCCGCAGAGATCCAGCAGGATTGGGACACCAACCCGCGCTGGAAGGGCATCAAGCGCGACTACACCGCCGAGCAGGTCGCCGAGCTCCAGGGTTCGGTCGTCGAGGAGCACACCCTCGCCCGTCGTGGCGCGGAGATCCTGTGGGACGGCGTGACCAAGGGTGACGGCAGCTACATCAACGCACTCGGCGCCCTCACCGGCAACCAGGCCGTTCAGCAGGTTCGCGCCGGCCTGAAGGCCGTGTACCTCTCGGGCTGGCAGGTCGCCGGCGACGCCAACCTCTCCGGGCACACCTACCCCGACCAGTCGCTCTACCCGGCCAACTCGGTGCCGAGCGTCGTGCGTCGCATCAACAACGCGCTGCTGCGCGCGGACGAGATCGCCCGTGTCGAGGGTGACGACTCGGTCGACAACTGGGTCGTCCCGATCGTCGCCGACGGTGAGGCCGGCTTCGGTGGCGCCCTCAACGTCTACGAGCTGCAGAAGGCCATGATCGCCGCGGGTGCCGCCGGTACCCACTGGGAGGATCAGCTCGCCTCGGAGAAGAAGTGCGGCCACCTCGGTGGCAAGGTGCTGATCCCGACCCAGCAGCACGTCCGCACCCTGAACTCGGCTCGTCTGGCCGCCGACGTCGCCGGTGTGCCCACCGTCGTCATCGCACGCACCGACGCCGAGGCTGCGACGCTGATCACCTCGGACGTCGACGACCGCGACAAGCAGTTCGTCACCGGTGAGCGCACCGCCGAGGGCTACTACCACGTGAAGAACGGCATCGAGCCTTGCATCGAGCGTGCGAAGTCCTACGCTCCCTACGCCGACATGATCTGGATGGAGACCGGCACCCCCGATCTCGAGCTGGCGCGCAAGTTCGCCGAGGCCGTCAAGAGCGAGTACCCCGACCAGCTGCTGTCCTACAACTGCAGCCCGTCGTTCAACTGGAGCAAGCACCTCGACGACAGCACCATCGCCAAGTTCCAGAACGAGCTCGGCGCCATGGGCTTCACCTTCCAGTTCATCACGCTGGCCGGCTTCCACTCGCTGAACTACGGCATGTTCGACCTGGCCTACGGCTACGCCCGCGAGCAGATGTCGGCGTTCGTCGACCTGCAGAACCGCGAGTTCAAGGCTGCCGAAGAGCGTGGCTTCACCGCCGTCAAGCACCAGCGTGAGGTCGGCGCAGGCTACTTCGACAACATCGCCACCACCGTCGACCCCAACACCTCGACCGCAGCTCTCAAGGGCTCGACCGAGGAGGGTCAGTTCCACTAGGAACCCGACCGCCTCTGGCGTGATTTGGCAAACCAGTCAGGCGGTCCGCGGCTTTCGCTGCGGGCCGCCTGTTGGCGTATCCCGGGCGTGATCAGTACCTGGGAGTCACCCCTGTTCTCGCGAAATCGGTTGTCGCCAGAACGTTTTTCTCCGAGGAGCCGACATGACAAGCCAGACGATCTCCCGCGTCGGGGTGGTGGGGGCAGGGCAGATGGGCGCCGGAATCGCCGAGGTGTGCGCGCGCGCCCACTCGGATGTGCTCGTCTACGAATTCACCCGCGAACTGGCCGCCGCCGGTCGCGATCGGGTCCTCCGATCGCTCGACCGCGGGGTCTCCAGCGGCAAACTGACCGAGCGGGAACGCGAACAGGCGTCGCTTCGACTCCGCTTCACCTCGGACCTGGGCGACTTCGCCGACCGTCAACTCGTGTGCGAGGCCGTCGTCGAGGACGAAACGGTCAAGGCCGAGATCTTCACCCAACTGGACAAGGTCGTCGCCGACCCCGAGGCCGTCCTGGCGTCGAACACCTCGTCCATCCCGATCATGAAGCTGGGCATGGCAACTCAGAATGCCGCCCGTGTCATCGGCATGCACTTCTTCAACCCCGTCCCGGTTCTCCCGCTGGTCGAGGTCGTCACCACCCTGGTGACCACGCCGGCGGTCGTCGAGCGCGCCGAGACCTTCGCGCACGACGTGCTGGGCAAGCAGGTGGTCCGATCGGCCGATCGGTCCGGGTTCGTCGTGAACGCCCTGCTCGTCCCGTACCTGCTCTCGTCCATCCGGATGGTGGAGAGCGGCTTCGCGACGGTTGACGACATCGACAAGGCCATGGTCCTGGGCTGCGCCCATCCGATGGGCCCGCTCAAGCTGGCCGACCTCGTCGGACTCGATACGGTCAAGGCGATCGCCGACAAGATGTACGAGGAGTTCAAAGAGCCCCTCTACTCGCCGCCTCCGCTGCTCCTGCGCATGGTCGAGGCTGGCCGTCTGGGCAAGAAGGCCGGTCACGGCTTCCACCGATACGGGTGATCTGACCGGTCTGTCGGGGCGTCCGAGTGACCTCCGTCACGAGTGTTAGCAGGATGCTTGCATTTGCTAGCACAGCGTGGATACTGGATATCGGAAACACCAATACCGATGGCGCCGCGGTTCCCCTTTTCTCGCGCGGTGTGAGCCGGATCGAATCGGCTTGCGACACCGACCGTTTCGAGGCGACAGGCGACGGAATGTTCCGACATGCGCCCGGCGAAGATGCCGAGATGAGCGAGACCGCATGTGCTGCAGCGCGATTGGTGACCCAACCCGAAGGAGTCCATTGTGACCACCACCGAACGCAACTATGCCCCCCTCTACGCCGCAGTCGGCGCAGGCGACTACGCCTTCGCGCAGGTCACCGAGAAGCTGACCGAACTGCGTGAGCGCACCGAAGCTGCTGCCGAGACCGCTCAATCGCGTTTCGATGAAGCCAAGACCCGGATCACGGATCTGCCGGAGACCGCACAGACGCGCTTCGACGAGGCCAAGACCCGCATCGGTTCGCTGTCCGAGGAGGTCCCCGGCGACCTCGAGGAGCTGCGCGGCAAGCTGACCGCCGACGAGCTCAAGCGCATCACCGATCCGTACGTGGAGAAGGCCTACGGCTTCTACACCTCGCTCGCCGAGCGCGGTGAGGCCACGCTCGAACGCCTCCGCACCAAGCCGCTCGTCCAGGAGAACCTCTCGCGTGCCGAGAAGGTCTACAACGACGCGGTCGACCTCACCGAGGATGCTCTCGGGGTCGTGTCCACCCAGACCCGCCTGGTCGGCGACCGCGCGGCGAAGCTCGCCGGCCGCGCAAGTGAGCAGGTCGAGGACGTCGCCGTCGCCATCGAAGAGGCCGGCAGCAACGTCAAGGAGCAGGCCGACGACGCGGCCAAGGAAATCGACGGCGCCGCAGGCACTGTCGAGGCCAAGGGCCGCGCCGCCAAGTCGTCGCCGGCCACCAAGGTGGCCGAGGCCAAGGACACCCCGGTTCCGGCCGTGAAGAAGACCGCCGCCAAGCGGGCGCCGGCCAAGAAGGCTCCCGTCAAGAAGCCGACCACCGCGAAGTAAGCTCTCGCACAGTCGCATCCGCAACGCCCCCGCCCTCGGCGGGGGCGTTGTCGTGTGTCGGGGTGCCGTTGTCTCGGGGGAGGGCCCTCTGTCCCGCGGTGTTGTTTCCGTTGCGCTGATGAGATCTGATCAGCGGGAGGGAAATGGGACCGCGGGACTCAGCTCATCAATTCGAACTTCTCCAGCCATGGCCGGAGCAGGCCGATGAAAGACCCGTCCTCGAGCATCGACCATGTCCAGCGCACGACGACGGGGCCCAGCGCGCGGATCTCGTCCTCGCGCAACTTCTCCTGCAGCACGACATCGGCCACGGTCTTCCCTGCTGCCCGCAGGCGGCCGTATTTCACCATGCCGTCGAACTCCCCGACGAGCTTCGCCTCCCAGTCGAAGTCGACACGGTAGACGCCGCTCCGCCCGCAGAACTGGTGTTGCAGCCCCGGGGCAGGCAGGCCGGCCTCGATCATCTGCGCCCGACTCCACGATTCGCCGACGCTTTCGGCCGCCCCATCGGCCAGTGCCAGCGCACGCCGCGCCACTCTGCCCCCTTGGCGACGACGCGAGGTCAGGATCCGTCCCATGAGCTGACGATCGGCGCCGATGCGAATTGCCTGGTCGAAGGCGGTGAGCGCCTGTGCGAAGTCGCCCCCGGCCGCCACATCGACGGCGGTTCGCTCGATTGTGGTGACAAGTATTCCGTCGACGACGGTGAGCTCGTCCTCCGTCAGGGCGGCTGCGTGAACGTGACGATGCGTCGCGATGAATCCGCCGGCCTTCTTGCCGCTGGTGACGTGGACGCGGTCGGTGTCGGGCTTCAGCAGTGGAAGGCCGAGCACCGCGGCGGCCGACACGTTACTCAGCGGCAGCTGCGGTGCGTTGGCGGGCTGTGACGTGGCGACCGCTACAGATTTGAGGCGGTGCAACTCCTGATCGCCTTCGTGCCCGGCGAAGTCGTCGGATGCCGGCACGAAGACGCCGGGGATGAGGCGGATCAGGTCGCCGGCAGATACTGCTGCGGCGAGCAGATTGTCGGAGAAGGCCGCATCGAGTGCGGCGCCGCGACGGATCAGACCGTAGCGGTCCACTGGGTAGCTGGTCATCTCTATTCGACGCAGCGGAGGGCGTTTCGGCTCCATCGAGTTTTCCCTGGCTTCCCGCGGCCCCGCTTCCGTCCCGCTGATCGGATCCCATCAGCGGGACGGAAACAGCACCGCGGGAGAGCGATCCGGCAGGCCGTCAGGGCGTCCGGATGGTCAGGACCGCGAGGGCGCCGTCGTCGCTGCGATAGGTGTGCGGAACGTCGGACAGCCAGTGCAGGGAGTCGCCCGGCCCGGCCGTGTGCTCCTCGCCGGCGCGCCCGGCGCAGAGGTGGCCGCTGACCACATGGACGTGTTCGACCACGCCGGGCCCGTGCGCGGGCGACTCCCTGGTTCCGCCGGAGGTGACGCGCAGCCAGAACACCTCGGTGACCGATCCGTCGTCGTGGTGCTCGACATGGAGCAACCGTGCGGCGAGATGGGGTCCGGCCCCCTCGGTACCGGATTCCTCGCCCAGGAGCGCCGACAGGGGCACACCGAGCGGCCCGGCAATGGCATACAGCGTGTCGAGGGTGGGGTTGCGTTGACCGGCTTCGAGTTCGGACAGCGAACCCTTGCCGATTCGCGCTTCCCGGGCGAGGCCGGACAGGCTCAGGCCACGTTGCTTCCGAATGGCGGAGATCCGGGCCCCGACGGCTCGTCGTCGGTCATCGCCGTGTGTCATCGTCTGGGCCCGCGCTCGTTTCTCACGTCAATGGACACCGCGCACGCGGTGTTCTGTTTACGGAACGATACCGTTATGCTCGCGGCATGACCAGTCCCGTCTCGTCGACTCTCAGCGAGCCGATCATCGCCGGGGTGGTGACCTCCTTGGTCGGGTTCACCTCCTCCTTCGTCGTGGTGGTGACCGGATTGCGTTCGGTGGGCGCCGACCCGTCCCAGGCCGCGTCGGGTCTGCTCGTGCTGACGGTTCTGTTCGGACTCGGGTCGATCCTGCTGTCACTCCGCACGCGCCGGCCGGTGACGCTGGCGTGGTCCACGCCGGGCGCCGCACTGCTCGTATCGGCCGGCTCGTCCTACGACGCCGGATGGCCGGCGGCGATCGGCGCCTTTCTGGTGGTCGGGTTTCTGATCCTCGCAACCGGACTGGTGCCGGCGCTCGGCGAGTTGATCGGCCGCATCCCGACGCCGATCGCCCAGGCGATGCTGGCCGGGGTCCTCCTCTCGCTGTGCCTCGCGCCGATGACCTCACTGGCCGCCCAACCGTGGTCGACCATTCCGATCCTCGTCGTCTGGTTGCTGGCGATGCGATGGCTCCCGCGGTGGGCGCTGCCGCTGGCGCTCGTCACGGCCCTGATCGTGATCGGGGTGAACCTGGTCCTCGACGACTACAGTGGCTGGGCGGGTGAGTCGTGGTGGCCGCAACTGACCTGGACCACACCCGCTTTCGATGTGAGCGCGATCGTCGGGCTCGCGGTTCCGCTCTACATCGTCACGATGGCCTCGCAGAATGTTCCGGGGGTGGCCGTGCTCAAGTCCTTCGGCTACGAGACGCCCTGGCGTCCGGCGATGTTCGTGACCGGGGCCGGAACAGTGCTCGGTGCGCCATTCGGCGGCCACGCGATCAACCTCGCCGCGCTGTCCGCGGCACTGGCCGCAGGCCCGGAGGCGGGTGCCGACCGGTCGCGACGGTGGATCGCGGGTGTGGCGACGGGTTCGACGAGTCTCGTGCTCGCAGCGCTGTCGGGCGCGCTGGTGGTCATCACGGCGATCGCACCGGAGGGATTGCTCGAAGCGGTTGCGGGACTTGCGCTGTTGACCACCTTCGTGGCGTCGATCCTCGGTGCGTTCGAGAAGGCGGAGTTCCGCATGCCCGCGGCACTGACCTTCGTGACCGCGGCCGCGGGTGTCACCTTCGCCGGGATCGGTGGCGCGTTCTGGGCTCTCGTCGTCGGGCTGGTGGCGCACTGGGTGCAAGCACGTCGCCCATCTGCTCCCTGAGCAGATTTCAGTCGGCGGCGGCGAGTCGCTTCTTCTCGGCCTCGACGTCGAAATCGGCCGGTGGCCAATCGAGATCGAGACGGGCGAGCGCGTCGATGAGGAGTTCGCACACGGCGAGACGTGCGTACCACTTGTGGTTCGACGGGATGACGAACCACGGTGCGGAGTCGCGGTCGGTGAGGTCGAAGATCGCCTGGTACGCCTCGAGGTAGGCATCCCAGTGGCCGCGTTCGTCGACGTCGCCCGGGTTGTACTTCCAGTACTTGTCCGGCCGGTCCAGACGCTGCGCCAGGCGGGCCTTCTGTTCGTCCTTCGACACCACGAGACAGCACTTGAGAACGGTAGTCCCGCCGGCGACGAGCTCGGACTCGAACTGGTTGATCAGGTCGTAGCGCTTCTCCCACTCCGACTGCGGAACCAGATTGTGCACCCGAACCGGCAGGACGTCCTCGTAGTGCGATCGGTCGAAGATCCCGATGCGGCCGGCGGGCGGCAGGGCCCGATGGATGCGCCACAGGAAGTCGTGCTGCAGTTCCTCTTTCGTGGGCTTGCCGAATCCTTTCACCGACAGGCCCTGCGGGTCCAACAGGCCGCCGACGTGACGCACGATGCCGCCCTTGCCCGCCGTGTCCATGCCCTGTAGGACGAGCAACACCGACCGATGATCGCCGGCCCGACCGTTGGCGAACAACAATTCCTGCAGGTCGGCGAGTACGTCACCGCGCTGCGCGAGGAGGTCGGTGCCGGCGGCCTTGTCGCCCTCGAAGCCGGGCGTCGTCTCCGGATCGAACGACGCCACCGGTCCGATTGCCTTGGCGCGCAGGGCCTCGACGGCGGGGGTGGACCAACCGGTGCTCATGACGGCGTCCTCTCGGATTCGGATTCGGATTCGGGTTCGGGGTCGGTTGTTTGCTCACCCGGCGGCGGGAAGAGCGGTCCGCCGCCGAAGGCGGCGCGGTGTGAATCCGGCGGCGTGCCATCGTTGTTGACGATCCCGTACTCCCCGCCCAGCTCGGCGGTGACGAGTGTGTGTCCGCTGAGTCGGGAGAGCCGGGGGTCGGCGGCCAGCCGGGCGATGACGCGGCCGACGAATTCTGGGTCCTCGGCACGCGCGAGTGAGAAACCGGCGAACTCGTCGAGGCCGAGAGACAGCAGCAGCTCGGTGCGGATCAGGCCGAGCCACAACGAGATCGAACTGACCCCGGTGCCGCGTAGTTCCCCCGCCATGTCGGCGGCCATCTTGTCGAGGGCGGTCTTGCTCATCCCGTACAGAACCGAATGCAGATGACCGCGCGAGCCGAACGACGAGATGTTCGCGATGAGCCCGCTGCCGGCCTCCGTCATCACTCGGGCCGCATGCACCGAAGCCACGTAATGCGCTCGTAATCCGACGCCGATCAAGGTGTCCCAGTCGTCGACGGGTCGTTTCCAGAACGGTTCGGAGAAACCGCCGAAACCCTTCGGGGCTGCCCACGCGTTGTTGACGAGCAGATCGAGTCGGCCTGTGTCCGTGCCGATCTGGTCGAACACCGCGGACACCGCGGCATCGTCGGCGTGATCACAGGCGAGCGCTCGAGCGCCGTCGGGCCCCGATCCCGCCCGTGAGGTGACGTAGGTCGTCCACCCGTCATCGATGAGCGCGCGAGCGATTCCGTACCCGACGCCGCGGCTGCCGCCGGTCACGAGCGCAACGCGTCCCGTCATTCGCCTGCGGTTTCGGCGGTGGGATCGGTGGGCAGGGGATCGGTGGGCAGGGAATCGAAGAGCGCAGGCGGCGCCGCGAGGAACTTCTCCCGCGATCCGTTGACCTGCCACACACCCACCACCGCGCTCCAGACCATCATGGTCAGATAATCCACCACCTCGTCCGCGCTGAGGGTGCGTTTGGTCATCCACCAGTCGACGACGTGCTGGATACCGCCGACGAGGGCATGTGACCAGAGTTCGGCTCCGGTGGTGTCCGCGCCGCGCTCGGCCATCCGCATCTGGATGCTGCCCATGACCAGTTGGGTGACCAGTCGCACGGAATCCGCCGGCGCCGGCGACGACGTCGGCGAACTCGCCAGCGCGAACCGGTACAGCTGCGGTTCGTCGTCGACGGCGTGGACGTACACCCCGATGATGGTGTGGGTGAGGGTGTACTCGTCGAGATCGTCGGCGATCGCCTCGGTCAGCCGCGGGTAGATCGTCGTCTCGAAGAATCGCACCGTCGTCGCCACGCCGAGGTCGCTCTTGTCGGCGAAGTAGCGGTACAGCACCGTTTTCGAGACACCGATGTGCGCGGCGATCTCATCCATCCCGACGTCGGCGCCCAGGTCGCGGACCGCGGCGATGACGCCGTCGGTGAGTTCGGTGCGTCGAGCGAGCTTGTGTTTCTCCCAGCGCTGTTTGCGACCGTCGGGTTTGGCGCCGGTCTCGGCGACCGACTCGGTGACGGTCGTCAGGACCTGTTCGAGCCCGCGCGTCACGTTGGCCGCGGCCGCCACTGCTGCGCGCGCCGCGGCGGCGGGATTCGGGCGGTTGGCCATCACGCAGCCAGCGTAGTCGCTCGATGGGTGACACTGGTCCCATGGCATCGACAGTCATCCCGGGAGTCGCCGGTCAGCACGAGGGTCCGCCGGCCAAGTCGTCCGCGCCCGGATTCGGCGGGAACAGCGCCGGAGACGAGGGCAGGCGCAGGGATCTGCGCAAGATGAAAGCCGTGGCCACGGGCTTCCTGGTCTTCGCGGCGATCGTGTATCTGTTCACCCGCTACCTCGAGCATCGCGACGGCGCCGAGGTGGCGGCATGGGTCGGCTATGTCCGCGCGGCCTCGGAAGCCGGGATGGTGGGCGCGCTCGCCGACTGGTTCGCGGTGACCGCGCTCTTCCGCCATCCGCTGGGTATCCCGATCCCGCACACCGCGCTGATCCGCAAGAAGAAGGACGACATCGGCGACCAGCTGGGCGGCTTCATCGAAGAGAACTTCATGACGCCCGACGTGGTGGTCTATCGCGCCGAGCAACTCGATCTGCCGCGGCGCCTGTCGACGTGGGTCGCGGACCCGCGCAACGCACCGCGGGTCAGCGGTGAGGCCGCGCGCGCGATCAAGCTCGCCGCCGAGATGCTGCGCGACGAGGACGTCGAACAGCTCATCCAGGCGGCGCTGAAGTGGGCGGCCGAACCGCAGTGGGCGCCGCCCACCGGCCGCATCCTCGAACAACTCATCGCCGAGGATCGGCTGGAACCGGTGTTCCAGCTGCTGTGTGATCGGGCACACGAGTGGGCGGTCGGCAGTCAGGACCTCGTCGACCGGGTGGTCGACCGGGACGGACCGCAGTGGACGCCGAAGTTCGTGAACAACCTGGTGGGTGACCGGATCTATCGCGAACTCGTCGATTTCACCTACAAGGTGCGGATGGATCCCGACCACGAATTGCGCCGCGCCATGCACCAATTCGTGGAGAAGTTCGCCGACGACCTGCAGAACGACCCCGACATGATCGCGAAGTTCGAGGCTCTCAAGCTCGAACTGGTGGGGCGCGACGAGGTGACCGGCGCGGCGTCGACGGCATGGCAGACCGGCAAGGCCGTGATCGAGGAGATGCTGTCGGACCCGAACAGCACCCTGCGGAACACGCTGTCGGACTCGATCATCCAGCTCGCGCAGCGAATCCGTGACGATCGTCCGCTGCAGGAGAAGATGAACGGCTGGGTGGCGAGGGTCGCGCACCACGTCGCCGCGAACTATTCACAGGAGATCATCTCGGTCATCACCGAGACCGTGCGCGGGTGGGATGCCGACGACACCAGTCGCAAGATCGAACTCCAGGTCGGCCGGGACCTGCAGTTCATCCGCATCAACGGCACCGTTGTCGGCGCACTCGCCGGACTCGTCATCTACTCCACGTCGGTGCTGATCTTCTCCTGACGGGTCGTGGGGCGGTCGGCCGCGGCGTCGACACCGGGCAGTTTGCTGTGTGCTTGCACGGGTTAGCAGTCGTGTTGATACTGGGGGAACGGGCTTGAAGTCGGACACCTCGCCGAGCGTCCCGACCGACGACACCGGAACAGGTCCCGGGGAACGGAGCGTTGATGCAACCCGAAAAGGACGACGCGTCTCCCGACGCCGACGACGCCTCGGTCGCAGACGCCGTCCCGGTCACGGGATCGTCCACTGCCGCAGCCGGTTCGGAGGTCGCCGACGAAGGGGACGACGGGTCGACGCCGATCGCCGTGGAGGCGGTGGAGGCCGTGGCCAACGCGGCCCAGGACATCGGCGCCTTCATCCGATCGCAACGCGTGGCGGGCAAGGTCTCGCTGCGTCAGCTCGCGGAGCGGGCCGGCGTGAGCAATCCCTACCTCAGTCAGATCGAGCGTGGACTGCGGAAACCGTCGGCGGAGGTGCTCGCCCAGATCGCCAAGGGGCTCCGCGTGTCGGCCGAGGTCCTGTATGTGCGGGCGGGGATACTCGAAGAACGGCCCGCGAGTCCGGTCCGTGATGCTCTCATCGCAGATGACTCCATCAACGAACGCCAGAAGCAGATGTTGCTGGAGATCTACGAGTCATTCCGAAAAGAGAACACGATCGAGTCGACCGGCAAGGAGTAGTTGATGAGCGAGAACCCGTTGACCACAGCCGTGGGGCAGGTGGCTGCTCTGCTCGCAGACGTGCGCGAGCGCGGCGAGGCCGCGAGCGAGCAGGCCCAATCCAAGCTCGTCGAGACCGTCGGTTCGACCCAGGCGAGGGTTGCCGACGCGCAGTCCAAGATCGCGGAAACCGTCGAGAACACCCAGTCCAAGCTCGTCGAGACCGTCGGTTCGACACAGTCGAAACTCGAGGCACGGCTGACGGAGTCGCGGGATGACGCGCAGGCGCGGATCGACGAGGCGCTCGCGACAGCTCTGGCGCTGTTCGAGGAGGCCAGGACCAAACTGTCGGCTCTGCCGGTCGAATTGCCCGCGGAGATAGAGGAATTGAAGACCAGGTTCTCGCCGGAGGAGTTGCGGAAGGTCGCCGAGGCGTACCTGGCGGTCGCCGCAGGCCTGCTGACCGCCCTGTCGGAACGACGGGACGAGGCGGTGGAGAAGCTGAAGTCGCAGCCGCTCCTCGGGGAGAATCTGCCGAAGCTCGAGAAGGTGTACAACGACGCGGTCGGCCTCACCGAAGACGCGCTGGGCTCGATCTCCGAGCAGACCCGCGCGGTCGGCGAGCGTGCGCTGAAGCTGGCGAACCGTTCCGACGCCGACACCGAGGCGTCGGCGAACACCCTGCGGTCCGGTCAGGCAGCGCCCGAAGCGCAGGCTTCGCTCTCGCCGAAGGCGGCGGCGAGGGTCGCCGAGGTCAAGGCGGCGGTCGACCGGGCCCCGGTGAGCACGCCACCCGAACCGCCGGCCGAGACCCGGAAGGCCGCAGCGAAGAAGTCTCCCGCCACGAAGGCGGCCGCGACGAACGCCCCGGCGACGAAGACCCCGGCGAAAAAGGCCCCGGCGAAGAAGGCCCCGGCGAAGAAGACCACCGCAAGCACGGCGGCGCCCGCCAAGGCCGCCACCAAGAAGGCCGCGGCCGTCCGAGGCGCCGCCGAACGGGCCGCCGCCAAGAAGACGGCGGGGGCCAAGAAGACGGCGGGGGCCAAGAAGACGGCGGGGGCCAAGAAGACGGCGGGGGCCAAGAAGACAGCGGGGGCCAAGAAGGCTGCCGCGACGAAGGCCCCGGCCGAGACGCCCGCGAAGAAGACGCCTGCGAAGAAGACGCCCGCGAAGAAGGCCCCGGCCACGAAGGCCGCGGCGACCACGACCCCGGCCACGAAAACCGCGGCGAAGAAGGCTGCAGCCAAGAAGACCCCGGCCACGAAGACCCCGGCCAAGAAGGCGCCCGCGAAGAAGGCGTCTCCCGGCGCGCAATGACGCCGAACGGGGCGGGTGACGGCTCCGCGTCGTAGGGTGTCGCAGCAAACCCGACTCGCGCGACTACAGTGTTCGACGTGGACTTCTTCAGCGTATTGGCCTACGGCCAGAGTCTGATCATGTTGACCCTGACGTTGGTCGCGGGCATCGCCTCGACCCTCGCGCTGATCCATGCGGCCATCCAACGGCCCGACGCCTTCCCGGCGGTGGACCGGCAGAGCAAGGTCATCTGGGTCTCGATCCTCGCAGCCGCGACCCTGTTCATCTGGTTCTTCGGGGCGGTGAACTTCCTGGGCATCATCGGTGTGGTCGCCATGCTCGTCTACCTCGTCGACGTGCGCAAACGAGTCGACGACATCCAGGGCAAGTCCTGGTTCAGCAAAAGGGCCTGACCCGTCGTGGCGGAATATCGGATCAACGACCTGGCCGAGGCGTCCGGGGTCAGCGTGCGCAACATCCGGGTCTACCAGGACCGCGGACTGCTGCCGCCACCCACCATCCGTGGTCGCGCCGGCTGGTACTCCGACCAGCACCTCGTCCGGTTGAATCTCATCTCGCGCATGCTCGAGCGCGGGTACACCTTCGCCACCATCAGTGAGCTGTTGCACGCGGCACATCACGGCATGCGGGTCGAGCAGATCCTCCGTGGCACGCCGAAGGGCGGCCGGTTCCGCAACTTCAAGCGTGCCGCGACGATCACCATCACCGAGCTCCGCAAGACGCTGAACGCCAGCGACCGGTCGATCGCACTCAGTCAGAAGCTCGGGTTGCTGGCGAAGGACGGCGCGCACTACGCCATCCGCAACCCGGAGTTGCTCGAGGGTGCCGAGATCCTGGTCAAGAGCGGGGTCGACATCGACGTGCTGCTCGACCGGTGGGTACGCGTCCAGGAAGACCTCGAGGACGTCGCCACCAGCTTCGTCTCGATCATCACCGACAAGTACTTCGACGAGAATCTCCCCGACCTGGGCGAAGCCGGGGTCAGCGAGATGGCCGACCTCATCCAGACCGTGCGGCCGATCGCCCACGAGATCGTCGAGACCACCTTCCGCAAGGCGCTCGACGAGCAGATCTCGAAGGCCATCGGTCAGGCGGCCACCTACTTCGACGCCGAGGTTCCCGCGCCGGTCATACCCGCTGACGACGAGCCAGAGCAGGCACAGCCGAACTATGAGACAACGGACATTGGTACATTGAACCCCGAGACGGGGCGCTGAGCCGGATTCGGTGCCTCGCAGCGGACCGGTGAGGTCCTCCAGAGGTGAGGGGTGCCGAGTGAACACGAAATCATTGGCCAGTGCGGGCGGTGTGGCAACCGCGATCGGTGCCGGCGCGGTTGCGGTGGGGATCGGAACGATCTTCACGCGCCTCGCGCGTGAAGCGCTACACGCCGACGCCGCCGTCGACGACGGACCGGATGATCTGCTCACCCGGCCGGACAACGCCCCACGGCGCCTCGAGGTCCGCACCGCGGACGGGACGCAGCTCAATGTCGAGGTCTACGGGGACGCGCCCGACTCCGACGTCGACGACACGGGCGACGTCATCGTGATGGTCCACGGCTGGACCTGCAACACCGCCTACTGGTACCCCCAGATCAATCACCTCGCCGCCACCGAGGGCGGCTCCCGGCGGGTCGTCGCCTACGACCAGCGAGGTCATGGTCGGAGTGAACGTGGCCGCCGCAGGCCGACCGTGGCGATGCTCGGCCAGGATCTCGACGCGGTGCTGGAAGCCGCGGTGCCCGCGGGGCGTCGCGCGATCCTGGTGGGACACAGCATGGGTGGCATGACCATCATGTCCTGGGCGGCCCAGAATCCCGAGAAGGTCGGGACGCGGGTGTCGTCGGTGGTGCTGGTGTCGACCGCGGCCAAGGCGGTCATGGACAATCACCTGCTGATCCCCGTCGATCTGCCCGTGTACGCCAAGCCGTTCGCGCCGGCGGCAGCGAAGATGATCACCTCGGTCCCCGTGCCCATCCCGAAGACGTCCTACGGCGTGCGCTTCTCGCACTACATCGCGCTGGGGCCGAACGCCCGCCGGGCACACGTCGAGTTCGTGGACGAGATGATCGGGGCGTGCCCACCCCGCGCTCGCGCCGGGTGGGGATCGGCGATGGGGAAGCTGGACGTCACCGCCGGACTCGCGGCACTGTCGGTGCCCACCACGGTGGTCGTCGGCACCGAGGACCGGCTCACTCCGCGACTGCACGCCGAGCAGATGGCGGAGGTGTTGCGGCGCAACGGCTCCCTGCGCGACCTGGTGGTCTACGAGGGTGTCGGACACATGTCGAGCATCGAGGCCGCCGAGCGCTTCAACGCCCTTCTCGACGAGGTCGTCGCAGAGAGCTCGCGGGCGACCGAGGAGCGCAAGGACGTCCAGTCGGTCTGACGGTCCTCGTCAGAGACTGCAGTTGACCAGGACCGGCTCCGGTCGCAGCGTCACACCGAATGCATCGGCGACCCCGTCGCGCACCTCGCGGGCGAGGTCGAGTAGTTGCGTGGTTGTCGCCGAGCCCCGATTGGTCAGTGCCAGAGTGTGTTTGGTCGACAACCTGGCCGCCGCGTCCGGGCCCGGGTGGCCGCGGTGGAATCCGGCCCGTTCGATCAGCCACCCGGCCGACAACTTGATCGCCCGGTCGGCGTCGTCGGAACCGGCGGGATAGGTCGGGATCGCGACATCGTCGCCGACGCGCGCCGCGATCCGTTCGAGTACCGCCGGGGCCTCGGCCCCCGGCACGATCGGATTCGTGAAAAACGATCCGGCACTCCAGGTGTCGAAGTCCGCGGCGTCGAGGACCATGCCCTTGCCGGCGCGCAGGTCCAGGACGGCCGCGCGGACCTCTGCCGCGTCGACACGATCATCCGGTTCGACGCCCACACGGGTCGCGAGTTCGCGATAGCGGATGGGCTGGCTCGCGCGATTCTCGTTGAGCCAGAACGACACCGCGACGACCACGAAGTCGTGACGGTGCTTCAGATTGCTGGTGCGATACCCCAGGCCCAGCTCGGCGGGGGAGACCCACCGCAGATTTCCGGAGCGTCGGTCCAGAACCTGGACCGACCGCAGGATGTCGGCCACCTCGACGCCGTAGGCGCCGACGTTCTGAACCGGCGTCGCCCCTGCGGCGCCGGGGATTCCGGACAGGCACTCGAGCCCGCCGTAACCCGCGTCCACCGTCGCGGCGACCAGTTCGTCCCAGCCCACCCCGGCGTCGGCGACGACGTGCGCGCGACCCGACTCGCGCCCGGAGCCGAACTCGACGCCCTCGCTCGCGAGGACGACCGCGGTGCCGTCGAAGCCGGCATCGGCGATGACGAGGTTCGAACCGCCGCCGACCACGAGCACCGGCTCGGATCGTTCATCGAGGTCGAGGATGGTCTCCACGATGGTGCGGGTGTCGGCGCATCGGATGATCTCGCGCGCGGGTCCGCCCAGACGCAGGGTGGTCAGCTCGGCGAGGGGCGCGCTCAGCGGCGCCTGCGTGTCGGTCACGTCCTCAACGTTAACCGGCGAGCGGTAGCGTTCTCTCCATGGCGAGCAAGCTGCAGCACACGGTGTCCTATCCCTTCTCCACCGCGCGACTGTGGGCGATCTACACCACCGAGAAGTACTGGCACGACCTCGTCGAGCGCATGAACTCCGGACACGGTCATGTCGAGAAGGTGACCATCGCCGGTGACACGGTGACGGTGGAGATCCAGCAGGGCATCCCCGCGGACAAGCTGCCCTCCGCGGTCACCAAGGTGATGCCGGGCGACCTCCGCATCCCGCGAAAGAACACATACCGCCTGGTCGGCGACCGGATCGAGGGGGAGACCCATGCGACGGTCGACGGGGCGCCGGTACCGGTCGACGTCACCGGCACGACGCTGACGACCGGCGATCCGGCGACCACCGACAACCGCGCCGAGGTGACGGTGAATCTGCCACTCTTCGGCGGCAAGATCGAGAAGTCGGTGGTCAGCGAGTTGTCGGCGCTGCTCGACGCGGAGCGCGGACACACCGTCGAGTGGGAGAGCCAAAATCCGCTGACGTAGCCTGGGCTGCATGGCACGACGGCTCAGCTACTCCGCTCGGTACACGCACCCCGCGGAGAAGCTCTATCAGGCCCAGAGCACCAAGCAGTACTGGGACGACATGATGGCAGGCTTCCAGATGATCTCCCCGCACTGCGAGGTCGACTCCTTCGTCTCCGACGAGACGGGCATCCGGGTGGTCCTCAAGCAGACTATCGGCAGCGATCAACTGCCCCCGCTCGCGAAGACGGTGATGAAGAAGGACATGGTCATCACCCGCGAGGAGACCCTGGGGCCCTTCGATCCGGACAACACCAAGGGCACGTACAACGCGTCGATCCCCGCGGGACCGGGCAGTCTCAACGGCTGGCAGGAGCTCTTCCCCACCGACAACGGCGGCTGCACCATCCGCCGGACCAGCGAGGCCAAGGTCTTCGTCCCCTTCGTCAACGGCAAGCTCGAGCAGATGATCCTGATCAACCTCGTCGACCTCTTCCGCGCCGAGGCCGAGTACGCCAAGGACTGGGTCGCCAAGAACTTGTGAGCCGTCCCGGCCGCCACGGTCGGGTTGCCGAGTGAGAATATCGACGAGCGAAGTGAGGCACGAACGCAGCGAGGAGGCTCGGAGCGAGAGCAGGCCCGGCCGCATGAGACCCGGTCACAGACCGCTGGGCCGGGTCACACGGGGTACGACGAACACCAACCGGCTTCGGCGCGTCGACCGATGGATGGTCCACTCGCCGCTGGTTCGATCCGCGCTGGACATCCCGCGCCCCCTCGTCGTCGACCTCGGTTACGGTGCTCGCCCGGACACGACCGTCGAGATGGCCGCGCGGCTGCGTTCCGTCGCGGCGGATCTGGAGATGGTCGGCCTCGAGATCGACCCCGAACGCGTCGTCGAGCCGCGCGCGGGTGTCCGGTTCGGATTGGGCGGCTTCGAGCTGGGTGGCCTGCGTCCGCGCCTGGTGCGCGCGTTCAACGTCCTGCGCCAGTACGACGAGGACGAGGTCGATGATGCGTGGGCGCGGATGCGCTCGGCCCTCGCTCCGGGCGGGGTCATCGTGGAGGGCACCTGCGACGAGATAGGCCGGCGGTGCAGTTGGGTACTCCTCGACTCCGATGGTCCGGTCAGCCTGACGCTCAGTTGGGCCCCGGAGCATTCGGACCGTCCGTCGGAACTGGCCGAGCGTCTGCCCAAGGCGTTGATCCATCGCAATGTCCCGGGTGAGCGGATTCATGCGCTGCTGGCCCTGGCCGACCAGTGCTGGGACGTCGCCGCCCCGCTGGCGCCGTACGGCCCGCGGGTCCGGTGGATGCATGCGCTGGGTCTGCTCCGCGAACGCGGGATCGACTGCGAGGTGCCGAGGCGTCGCCTGTCGGACAACGTGCTGACGGTTCCGTGGGAGGCGGTCTCGCCCAAGTAGATACTGTGGCCGCTATGCGTGTGGCGATGGCCCAGATCAGTTCGACCGACGACCCGACCGCCAACCTGGCGACGCTGCGTTCGGCCACCGAGGAGGCGGCATCCCGCGGCGCCGAGCTCGTCGTGTTCCCGGAGGCCACGATGTGCCGGTTCGGCGTGCCGTTGAAACCCGTCGCCGAGGACATCGACGGTCCGTGGGCACGCGGGGTGTCCGAAGTCGCCGCGGCGTCGGGCGTCACGGTGGTGGCCGGTATGTTCACCCCCTCCGGCGACGGCCGCGTCCGCAACACCCTCGTCGTGGCCCATCCGGACGGAACCCGTCTGGGGTATCACAAGATCCACCTCTACGACGCGTTCGGTTTCACGGAGTCGAAGAACGTGGCCCCGGGCTCGGAACCACTGACGTTCGAGGTCGGGGGCGTCACCGTCGGTGTCGCCACCTGCTACGACATCCGTTTCCCGGGGCTGTTCACCCATCTGGCCCGGTTGGGGGCCCAGGTGATCGTGGTCCCCACGTCGTGGGGTGCCGGCCCGGGCAAGCTCCGTCAGTGGGAGGTGCTCGCCGCGGCCCGAGCGCTGGACTCGACGACCTTCGTGGTGGCCGTCGACCAGGCAGTTCCCACCGACGACGAGGCCGCGTCGTCGAGTGCGCCCACCGGAATCGGACACAGCCAAATCACAGACCCGTTCGGTACGTTGGTCGCCGCGTATCCGGATAGCATCCGGGTGGACGTGCACGACCTCGACCTAGCACTGGTCGAGAAGGCCCGTACGCAACTGGCAGTCCTCGCCAACGAGCGGCCCCTGCCGGTCGGCGGTGGAACGGACAACGACGTGACGCCGGCCCACGCGCGGCTCCGCGAGTCAGACGACCCAGGACGGAACCCATGAGCGACAGCAACACGCCCCGCCCCGATTCCTCATCCGGGGAGCCCGCCGACGAGACCGGGAAGCTCGATCCGCACGCGGGTGACCCCACCCATACCGATCCCGCGGTCGGCGAGACGACTCCGGCCGAACGAGGCGGCGAATGGCAGCCGGTCCCCGGCGCGGGTCACGGTGAGCCTCCCGCGACCGAGCAGTTCGCGACCGAGCCGATCGTCCCGGGTGGGCAGGCGTACTCCGCCATCCCGCCGTCGGACGGGGACACCACGGATCTCGGCGGTACCAAGCCGCCGACGTCCCAGTTCGCACCCGGCGAGGATCCCTACGGCCCCGCCGCGGCGTCGGGACCGATCACCCCGGGTCCTGCCGACCCCACCGGCAGCGGGCCGGTCTTCACCTCACCGCGCAAGAAGCGCAGCACGG
The DNA here is from genome assembly GCF_022348225.1 of Gordonia sp. McavH-238-E. Classification (NCBI taxonomy): domain Bacteria; kingdom Bacillati; phylum Actinomycetota; class Actinomycetes; order Mycobacteriales; family Gordoniaceae; genus Gordonia; species Gordonia sp. McavH-238-E. The sequence goes on along the minus strand of NZ_JAKRFE010000014.1, from coordinate 47,953 downwards.
GCAAGATCGTGGCATTCAGCCTCGTCGGCGTGCTGCTCCTGGTGGTGATCGGCGCGGTCGGCAGCGAGCTGTACCTGCGCAACAAGGTCACCAACTGTCTCGAGGAGTCCTTCAGCGGACTCACCGGCGTGCCCACCGAGGTGTCGCTGAGCCGCAAGCCGATCATCCTGCAGGGCAGCGGTGACATCCCGTTCGTCCAGGTCGACACCGATGACAGTGCCGGGGGCGTCCGCCTGCACATGCGCGCCGACGGTATCTCCGGCACCGAGAACTCCACCGACATCCGCAGTCTCAACGGCACGGGCTTCATCCCGTACGAGCGGATCGTTGAATTGAGCAAGGAGCAGGCGTCCGGCGCCGGGACCGGCACCGGAACCGGGGCGGGCGGTGTCGGCGCGGTCGAGCAGATCACCGGCAACGCCGCCGACGGCACCTTCGAGGTCCAGGCCGCGTTCCCGGTCATGGTCTTCCAGGTGCCGGTGTCGGCGACGATCAAACCCGTTCTCAAGGACGGCCGGGTCGACTTCGAGGTCGTCAAGGCCAGCGCGCTGGTGTTCGGCATCCCGCCGGACTTCGCGCAGCAGATCGTCGATCAGATCACGACATCTTCGCTCGGGCCCTTCTTCGACGAGGTGCAGGTCGACTCGCTGAAGGTCACCGACACGGGCCTCGAGTTCGGGGTCAGCGGTTCGGACGTGCAGTTGACGAGTGAGATGACCGGCACGTCGTCGCAGGGGCAGTCGGGCGGCTGCTCGGTCTGACCGGTCGCGCACCCGCCGGGGGCTAGACGACGGTTCCGGGTGGGTCGACCCTCAGGAACCAGACCGTCGGCCCATCCGTCAGGGTGAACTCGTCGTAGACCCGGCCGCGCCATTTGCGGGCATACACGTCGATCATCTGCGCATCCGCGGTGCTGGCGGTGACCGGCGATCCCGCGTCGAGAGCTTGTCGCAGAACCGGCTCGAGGAGCGCTGCGAGCGTTCCGTGTCGTCGATGGTCCGGGTGGACCAGTGCGAAGACGATGCTGTGTGCGCCGCCGACCGCACGTGCCCGGGACTTCTCCTGCAGTTCGCGGAAGCGAGCGATGAAACCGTCGATGGCGATCACGAAATGGCGCGAGCGCGCCATCAATTCGTCGTCGACGGGTTGGGTGTGGTGGTCGGGGCCGGCGACGGCCATCAGGGCGACCAATTCGCCCTCGGGCGTGAACATTCCCCGCGCCCCCGGCAGGTGGTCGGTGAAGAGAATGTCGCCGTACCAGCGAAACGCCTCGACGGGGGCCGCCTCGCCCAACAGCCAGCGGTACACGGGGACTTCGCGAATCCCGTTTTCGAGGAGATCGAGTGCGCGGTCACGGTCATCGGTGATGAGGGGGCGCACCCGCACGTCGGCCGTCTGCACCTCTGTCATTCCGCCATATCAGCACACGGGTGTGCTTTTCGGGGGTCCATTCGAACTGTCGGACATTGATTGCACGTTTGTTAGACCATCATTTGATAAGGCAAACCATCAATTATTCATATCGGAGGACGTTTCCGTGATCGGTCTGTAACGTCGCCGTCAGGTCGTTCCGCGAGATGAGACGTGCGGCCGAAGACGAGAGATCTCATCACCATCAAGGGAGACGGATATGGCAGGCATTGTCGAGGGCGGTATCGCTGGTGCGATCGGTGGAGCCGTCGAGGCGATTCTCGGCGGTCTCGGAGACGCGGGTTCGATCGGCGGCGGATCGATCGACGGCAGTGATTCCGGGGCCTGATCAGACGGAATACGGTTCAGCGGTTGGTGACGCGCGGCGCCACCAACCGCTGACCTCTTTCTGGGTCAGATCAAGAACGGCGACAACGCGCAATACGTTGCATTGTCGATGCATCGAGAAAACGTTCGAATTCTGTTTACGTTGATTTCAATCAATGTGTCTTCGGCAGCTCACCTGCGGCAATGCCGGCCCTTCGCCCCTGTTTTCTCGGAGTTCCGGTAATTGATCTCGACGGTAGGGGAGACATTTCCGAAATCGATATGTAACGTCGGCAACGAGCCGACGCACGGGTGAGAGCGGACGGTGATCTACGAACAATCTCACCGATGACGAAGGAGTAGATATGTCAGACGCAATCGAAGGCGGCATCTCCGGCGCTATCGAGGAGATCCTCGGCAATGTGCTCACCGGTTCGCTCGGCAACGACGACGCCGGCACCGGCGAGTAGCCATTCGGCACAGACTCGGCCACCGCCCCGCGACGAAAGTCGCGGGGCGGTGTGCTGTGTCGGGGGCCTCAGTTGAAGACGACGGTCTTGCGGCCGTGGACCAGGACGCGATCCTCGAGGTGCCAGCGCAGACCACGAGAGAGCACCAGGGTCTCGATGTCCCGACCCTGACGGACCATGTCGGCGACCGAGTCGCTGTGGTCGACACGGATCACGTCCTGCTCGATGATCGGTCCGGCGTCGAGATCTGCTGTGACGTAGTGGCAGGTGGCGCCGATGAGTTTCACACCTCGAGCAAAGGCCTGATGGTAGGGCCGGGCGCCGATGAAGCTGGGCAGGAAGCTGTGATGGATGTTGATGGCCCGGCCGGCCCACGCATCACACAACTGCGGCGGCAGGATCTGCATGAACCGCGCCAGCACCACCGCGTCCGGTTGATAACCGTCCACGATCCGTCCCACCTCGGCGAACGCCTCGGCCTTGCGTTCACCCGCGAACGGCACGTGGTGGAACGGGATGCCGAACCGGGTGGACAGGTCCTCCAGTTCGCGATGGTTGCCGATGACGGCGCGGATGGCGGCGGGGAGTTCACCCCGATGGGCGCGGCCCAGGAGGTCGACGAGGCAATGGCTCTCCTTGCTCACCAGCAGCACCGCGGACTTGGTCTCCCGCGAATCGGTGAGGCGCCAGTCGGTTTCGGGGCCGAGCTCGGCGGCCACCTCGGCCGCGAAGCGCGCACGTAGTTCCTCCGCCGTCGACGACACCGAATCCACGCGGATGGCCTGGCGGGTGAAGAACCAGCCGGTCTCCTCGTCGGAGTGGTAGGCGGCCTCGGTGATCCAGCCGCCGACCTCGGTCAGGAAGGTCGAGATCCGGGCCACGATGCCGGTGCGGTCGGGGCATCCGAGCGTGAGTACATAGCGGTGCTCGGTCTGATCTGTCTGGGTTCGACCTGTCGGGGTCGTCTGTCCGGGGGCCACGACAGTCAGTGTGCCAAGCTCGTCGGTGTGACGAACACGGACCTGCGACGCGGCGACGTCGCCGCCATCATCGACCACACACTGCTGAAGCCGGAGGCGACCCGGGCCGACGCGGAGGCCACGGTGGCCGAGGCGGCGCGGCTCGGGGTGTTCGCCGTCTGCCTGTCACCGTCGATGCTCCCGATCGACACCGGGGAACAGCGGACCTGCGTCGTGGCCGGATTCCCGTCGGGCAAACATCACTCGCTGGTCAAGGCGGCTGAGGCGCGTCTGGCCGTCGACTCCGGCGCCGACGAGGTCGACATGGTGATCGACGTGGGCGCGGCCGTCGACGGCCGGTTCGACGAGGTGTTCGCCGACGTCCTCACGGTCCGTGAGGCGGTCGGGGACGAGACCCTCCTCAAGGTGATCATCGAGTCGGCGGCGCTGCTGCAGCTCGCCGGACCCGACACCGTCACCGAGGTGTGCCGCCGCGCCGAGCGGGCCGGTGCGTCGATGGTGAAGACCTCGACCGGTTTCCATCCGGCGGGCGGCGCGAGCGTCGAGGCGGTGCAACTGATGCGTGCCGCGGTGAGCGACCGGGTCGGAGTGAAGGCGAGTGGTGGAATCCGGACCGCCGACTTCGCGGCCGAACTCGTCGCCGCAGGCGCAACCCGGCTCGGGTTGTCCGCGTCGGCCGCCGTCCTCGAGGGTTTCCCCGAGTAGGCGGCCGACGGCGGTGCGGATGGTCGGCCGTCAGGCCGGCGCGGCGACCGTGGCGTGCAGGTCCGCCATGACCAGGCTCGCGTTGACCGCTGCGCCGGCCGAGAGTCCCTCGCCCATGGCCACGGTCACCATCGCGTTCAGGGTCGTCGTGTTGCCGGCTGCCCACACACCGGGTAGCGCGGTCTCGCCCATCGGGCCGGTTCCGACCACGCCGCCCATGCCCATCGGACCCTCGGCGAGTTCTCCGCCCAGACGCTCGTAGAGCTCACCCCGGACCACGAACCTCGGCGAGACGACCACCGCGTCGGCGTCGACCAGGGTGCCGTCGGACAGGAGGACGCCGTCGAGGCGGGCCGATCCGTCGTCGTCGCGCGTCCGGACGCGCTCGACGCGGGCATCCACGACGTCGATGCCGGTGACCGCGAGATGCCGCCGGTCATCCGCGGACAGGGCGGTCGGATCGTGCGCGATCACCGTGACCTGCTCGGTGAGCTGGCGGAACATGAGCGCCTGATGTGCGGACATCGGGCTCGTCGCGATCTGGACGATCCGGGTGCCGCGGACCTCGTAACCGTGGCAATACGGACAGTGCAGGACATCGTGCCCCCACAGCTCGGCGACTCCGGGGATCTCCGGGAGTCGGTCGACCAGTCCGGTCGCGAGGATGAGGCGCCGGGCCACCACGACCTCGCCCGACGAGAGGTGCAGCGTGAAGTCGTCGATGGAGCCGGTGGCGTCGACGACGGTGCCCGACCGGATCTCCGCCCCGTATCCCGTCGCCTCCGCGCGGCCACGCGCGAGCAGGTCGAGGGGGGAGATCCCGTCTTGTCCGAGCACGTTGTGGGCTGCCGCTGCCGGCGCGTTGCGCGGTTGCCCCGCATCGATCACCACGACCTTGCGCAGCGAACGCGCCAGTGCTGTTGCGGCACTGAGTCCCGCAGCTCCGCCGCCGACGATCGCGACATCGTATTCGGCTGTGGTCGAAGGTGTTTCGGTGGTCACGGAATCGGTCATCGGTCACTCGCTCTCGGGGTGGGGGGTCACGGTCGTGCGCGGGCGGGCGATCCAGAGGAGCCGCCCGGCGGACAGGGTCAGGTCATCCAGACACTGTGCGTCGGAATCGGATTCGTCGATCAGGTGATCGAGCAGGGCCAGGTCGGCCGCATCGAGGGAGTCGGCCAGCCGGTGCCGGAACTGGGCGAACCAGTGACGCGCGTAGCGCGCGACCGACCGGCTCGGTTCGCTCCGCTCGACGTGGATGGTCTCGAAACGGAGGATGTCGTACCCGGCGTCGTCGAACGTGTCGGTCCAGTCCACGAGCGCCTCCCACCCGGCCCCGGCCGCCGCGGCTCCGCAGCGGTCCTGCAGGCCGCTCAGCTCGGTGTCCTCGTGTGCGGGGACGAAACGCGGGACCCCTGCCATCTCGGTGATCACGACGACCCCGTCCGGTCCGAGCGACGTCGCAGCCTCTCGCAGCAGGCGCTGCGGATCGGCGACGTGGTGCAGCGACATGGCCGCCCACACGACATCGGGCGATCCGAGCGGCGGCAACCCGTCGTCGAGATCGGCGACGACGGCGGTCACCCGATCGTCGAATCCGCCGTCCCGCGCCCGGCGATCGACGAGCGCGACCATGTCGGGCGAGCCGTCGACCGCGACGATCTGCGCATGCGGGAAGTGGCGGGCGAGTGCCTCGGTCCCGGTCCCGGTGCCTGCGCCCAGATCCGCGATGCGCACCGGCGCGTGCCCCAGCGACTCCGCGATCAGGCGTGCGGCGTCGTCGAGGTGGTCGGCCATGAGTTCGGCGTCGAGGTCGAGGGCCGCGGCGAGGCGGGCATGGTCGTGGTGGTCGGCGTGGTTCGCGTGAGCGTGGTGTCCGGTGGCCGGTTGGTGGTGGTGAGTGCTGGACATGACTCCACGGTAGCGGCATCATGCCCCGATGGCATACAGTCTTGCCAATGACGCAAGAACTCGATGCAGTCGTCCGTCAGCGCATCCGTGGGCTCCGGATCGCGCGGGGCTGGACGCTCGATGCCCTCGCCGTCCGGTGCTACTTGTCGCCGTCCACCCTCAGCCGGATCGAGACCGGTCACCGCCGGGTGGCTCTCGACCAGCTCGTGCCGATCGCGCGCGCGCTGGGCACCACCCTGGACCAGTTGGTCGAACCCGCCGACGACACCGACGTCGTCATCCGGCCCCAACCGCACACGGTGGAGGGGATGACGATGTGGTTGCTCTCCCGCGAGAACGCGCCGCAGGGCGTGACCGTGGCGAAGATGCGCTTCGACCGCGAGCAGCCCGTCGGTGACCTGCGCGTCCATCCCGGTTACGAGTGGTTCACGGTGCTGTCCGGAACAGTGAAGCTGTGGCTGGGCGACCGTACGATCCTGGTACCCGAGGGCGACGCCGCGGAGTTCTCGACGATGATCCCGCACGCGATCTGCGCGTATCAGGGCCCCGCGGAGGTGCTGTCGATGATGGATCACGCCGGTGAGCGCGCCCACCTGCCGTCCGTGCGGACGGGTGACCGGGCCCGCGACGCCGACGAAACCGGTGCCCCCCACGCGTGACCCGATCCGCAACCCACCGATGCGAACCGCCGCATCGGTACTGTTGTTGCGGTGATGACTCCTCAGACCTCGGTGAACCGACGCTCCGTGCTCGCCGCGGCCGGGGTCGGTGCGCTCGGGGTCGCGGTGGCGGCCTGCTCGGGCTCCGGCCTCGGCCCCGGTGAGGACACCCCGGCCGACCCCTCGGTCCGCCTGACCTTCACCCCGGCACTCGACGGCGAACCGGCCGGCCCGACCGCCGAGTTCTCGGTGAAGGCAACGGACGGATTCCTGAACCCCGACGTGAAGCTCACCAACCCGCGCGGAGTCGTGGTGAAGGGGCAGTTGTCGGACGACCGGACGACCTACACGATCGGCGAACCGCTCGGCTACGGCACCGAATACACCTGGAGCGGAACGGCGGTGGGTGTCGATCGCAAGGTCGTGCCGGTCGCCGGGTCGTTCACCACCCTGACCCCGTCGAGTCAGGTGAACGTCGTCGTCAACATCGGCGACGGGCAGGAGGTCGGCATCGCGGCGCCGATCATCCTGAAGTTCAACGGCACGGTCGAGGACAAAGAGGCCGTCGAGCGTGCGCTGACGGTCACCACCACCCCGCCGACCGAGGGGTCGTGGGCGTGGCTGGGGGAAGACAACGGCTCCCGCGTGCACTGGCGGCCGCGCGAGTACTACGCGCCCGGCACCAAGGTCAGCATGGCGGCCAAGCTGTACGGGCTCGACCACGGTGGCGGAGCCTACGGAGCCGCCGATGTCACCAGCGACTTCTCCATCGGGCGCGCGCAGGTGGTGAAGGCCGAGGAGTCCTCGCACCGGATCGTCGTGCTCCGCGACGGCGCCGAGCTCATGAGCCTGCCGTGCAGCTACGGCGGCGGCGACCTGGACCGGAACGTCACGCGCTCGGGAATCCACGTGGTGACCGAGAAGTACGAGGAGTTCTTCATGAGCAACCCCGCCGCGGGCTACTTCAACATCCGCGAGCGCTGGGCCGTGCGGATCTCCAACAACGGCGAGTTCATCCACGCCAACCCCGAGACAGTGAACGTGCAGGGCTCGGCGAATGTCACCAACGGGTGCATCAACCTGTCCGAGTCCGACGCCGAGCGGTACTTCGGGGTCGCCGTCTACGGCGACCCGGTGGAGGTCACCGGCACCAGGATCGCGTTGTCGGAGGCCGACGGCGACATCTACGACTGGATCTACGACTGGGAGACGTGGCAGGGCATGTCGGCCATCAAGGGCGAGGTCCGCGAGACCTCGGTGCCCGCGACCCCCAGCGGGGCGCCCACCTCGAACGCCCCGGCACCGCGCTAGCGAGCCACACCACTAGCCCGTCTTGATGTTCCGTCGGGCGGAGGCCTGGTCGCGTGGCTTGAGGATGATCTGATCCAGGTTCACGTGCGGTGGGCGGGACGCGACGAACCCGATGACCTCGGCCACGTCCGCGGCGACCAGCGGCGTGAGGCCCTCGTAGACCTTGTCCGCGCGTTCCTGGTCGCCCTCGAAACGGACGAGGGAGAAGTCGGTCTCGACCATGCCCGGGGCGATCTCGGTGAGCCGTACCGGCTTCCCGAGCAGTTCGTAGCGCAGTGTCCGGTGGGTGACACCCTGGGCGTGTTTCGCCGACGTGTACCCCGCGCCGTTGTCGTAGGCCTCGAACGCCGCGATCGAGGTGACCGAGACGATCAGGCCGTCCCCGGAGGCGATGAGAGCGGGAAGCAGTGCCTTGGTGACCCGCAGACTGCCCAGCACGTTGGTCTCCCACATCCAGCGCCAGTCGTCGAGATCGGCGGTCGACACCGGGTCCAGGCCCTTCGCGCCACCGGCGTTGTTCACGAGCACGTTCACCGTGTCGAGTCCGGCGACGAACGCTGCCACGGAGTCCTCGTCGGTGACGTCGAGTTGTCGTCCGGTGCCCCCGATCTCGTCGGCCAGAGCCGTCACCCGATCGAGCCGCCGGGCGCCGAGTACCACGTGATAGCCCTGCGTGGCGAGCTGACGCGCGGTGGCCGCGCCGATCCCCGAACTCGCGCCGGTGACCACGGCGATCGGTCGGTTGTCCGTCGACTGGGAGGCGGTGTCGGTGCTCATGGGCTCAACCTTACGGTCACCGCTGCTACATTCTTCGCATGCGTGGGGGAGTGATCCCGGCGGCGCTGCAACTGACCTCCACCCCGGCGGCGGCGGTCCTGCACGCGATCCGGGTCGGCGGACCGGTGACCCGGGATCAGCTGGCCGCGACGACGGGTCTGTCGCCGGCCACCATCAACCGGCAGGTGCACGCGCTGGCCGCGCACGGTCTCGTCGTCGAACGTCCCGATCTGGTCGTGCCGAAATCCATTGGACGACCCAAGAATCCGCTGACCATCGATCGTGACTCGTTGTGTGTCGCCGGCATGCACATCGGCGCCCGGCGGACCGTGCTCGCCATTGCCGACCTCGGCGGGCGAACGTTGCACAGCCACGCCGTGCTGACGCCGACGGATGACCAGGAAGCCGCCATACGGCACCTCAGCGCACTGCTGGCCGAACTCGTCGCTCGGTTCAGCGGGCGCCGGCTGCTGTGGGGCGGGGTCGCTGTCGGCGGTGCGGTCGACGCCGAGACCGGGGTGGTGAACCATCGGGTCCTGGGCTGGCATCAACTCGGCGTGGGCGCAACACTTGCCGACCATCTCGGCACCCCGGTATCGGTGTGCGAGCACGTCGAGGCGATGGCCGCCGCTGAGCTGCTCCTGTCGCATCCACGGGACGACGGTGGGTCCGGTCTGTTCTTCTACGCCCGTGAAACAGCGGGAATGGCAATGACTCTCGACGGCCGGGTGCATGTGCCCGAACGCGGGGCGGGCACCATCGCCCATCTGCCGGTGACGGCGCCGGTGCTGGCCCCCGGGCTCACCCGGGTCCGGTTGCAGAACGTCATCGGCGACGACGCCGCCGAGGCCGCGGCGCGTCGCCTCGCCATCAGTCCCACGTCGGCCCGGATCGTCGACGAGCGGGCCCGCGTTCTCGGTGAGTCGGTCGCGCTCATCCGGGACGTGATCAATCCCGATGCCATCGTCGTCGCGGGCGATGCGTTCGCTGCGCACCCCCATGGGCTCGCCCCGGTACAGGCAGCCTTCGACGAGGCGACGACGCTCACCTGGCCGCTGGAGATCGCACCGTCGAGATTCGGTGTGCGCGTGCAGGAGAGCGCGGCGGTCGTGGTGGCGCTCAGCGTCATCTACGCGGACCCGGTCGCGGCCATGGCGACGCTGTAGCGGGTCCCAGGCCGCCTGCCGCTGCCGTCGTCGCGCACATCCCCTACGGTGAGTCCATGACGCTGCCCCGCGATGTGTCCGCACGGCTCGAGGTGCGGGTCGACGACCCCACCGAACTGGAGATGCAGATCACCGTCGCCCGAGTGCCCGGACTCCACCTGGAGGAGGAACTCAAGCTCGAGTTCGACGGACGGTCGGTGACCCCGGAGGAGATCATCGGCCCGCACGGTTCCCGGATCCACCGCCTGCAACTCGAGCGGGGTGTCCTGACCATCGACTACTGGGCGTCGGTGCTGACCCCCGCCGATCCGCTGCCCGTCGACATCGCCGATCGCTCGACATACCTGCGTCCCAGCCGATATGCCGAGTGCGACAAGTTCTTCGGGTTCGCCGCGGGTCAGTTCGACTCGTCGCTGCCCGACGGTGAGATCCTGAGACAGGTCACCGAATACGTGTCGGATCGGCTCAGCTACATCCCGGGGACCTCCGATCCCATCGACGGTGCCGCCGACACATTGCTCGCCGGTGCCGGTGTGTGCCGCGACTACGCGCATCTGGTCGTCGCACTCCTGCGGGCACTCAACATCCCCGCGCGTCTCGTCGCGGTGTATGCGCCGGGATGTTCGCCGATGGACTTCCACGCCGTCGCCGAGGCGATCGTGGACGGCGAGTGGGTGGTCGTCGACGCGACCGGACTCGCTCCGCGGCAGAGCATCGTGCGGATCTCGACCGGCCGCGATGCCGCCGACACCGCATTCCTCGACAACCATCGCGGTTCGATCAACCTCAACTCCTACGAGGTGACGGCAACGGTGCGCGGCGAGCTCCCGATCGACGACGGGATCGCACGCGTCCGGATAGGCTGAGCCGCGTGCACGCGCTCACCTGCCCGGTCTGCAATGCGCTGTCGGGCTTCGACCGCCAGACGTGCCCGGACTGCGGGACGACCGTCGGCGTCCATCTGCCGTCGCGGTCGCTGTACGTGGTCGGCGAGGACGGGGTCGAGATCGACGGCCCCGGCGCCGGGAGCGGAACGAGCGGGCCGAACAAGCAACGGTGGGTTCGGTGCTCGCTGTGGGATCGCACGCGGTGCAACTGGCTGACACCCGCCGAGGTCGCCGATGACAGCATCGGCCTGCGGGGGCGGTGCTTTCCGGAGTCCCTGATCCGTCGTCAGCCCGACGCCGAGGACACCATCGCACTCGAGAAGCTCGCGTCGGCATCCTTCGATCTGCGGCTGCTGGTGTATCAGCTCGTCGATCTGGGTCTACCGGTGGAACCGTTCTGGCGCACCGACGGTGGTCTGGCGTTCGACCTCCTGTCGAGCCAGACGCTCGGCCGGCCGGTGATGATCGGCCACGCGGGTGGTGTGGTGACCATCGACCTCGCCGAGACCCAGGACGCGTATCGCGAGCGGCTCCGGGTCGATCTCGGCGAGCAGTACCGCACCATGCTCGGTCACTTCCGGCACGAGACGGGACACTACTTCGAACACGTGCTCGTCGAAACCGGACCGGGAGCGGACCGCTATCTCGATCGGTGCCGGAACCTGTTCGGCGACGAGCGCGTGAGCTACGCCGATGCGATCACGCGGCACTACCGGTTCGGGGCACCCGAGAACTGGCACGAGTCGTTCATCTCCGAGTACGCCACGATGCACCCGTGGGAGGACTTCGCCGAGTGTTTCGCGCACTACCTGCACATCACCGGAACCATCGACACCGCACGGGAATCCGGACTCAACCTCGATGCCCAGCAGGTCCGGTTCACGATGGAGCGTGACATCGTGCCGCTCCGGTCGTATGCCGACGAGCCGATCGAACGGTTGCTCTACGACTGGAAGTGGTTGTCGCTCATGTTGAATCGGGTGAACGTCGCGATGGGCCGCCGGCCGCTGTACCCCTTCACCATCCCCGAGCCGGTCGTGCGCAAACTCGGTTTCGTGCACGAGGTGATCCGCGAGAGTGCCCGCCGGGCGGTGACGACGGACCCGCTCGTCGCGGCGCCGGCCCAGGAGGGCGTCGCTCCCTAGCCGACCGACGCCGTGCGCGCCCGCTGTTCGGCCACGAACGCGAGAACTGTTGCCACGTCGTCGGTGTCGGCGATGCGGAACTCCGCGGCGGTGTCGCCCTCGCCGACCTTGATGCCGATGTCGCCGTCCTTCGGTCGGAGGTGGGCGAAGGCCTTCTCGTCGGTGACGTCGTCACCGAGGTAGATGACCGCGTCGGCGCCGATCCGGTCGCGCAGGGTGTCGAGCGCATGCCCCTTGCTGGTCTCGATCACCGCGAGTTCGAGAACGGCCTTTCCCTCGGTGGTGTGCACACCGGGCCAGAAGGCCGGACCGGTCCGGACACGGTCGAGTGCCGCGACGGCGTCGGCCTCCGACGCGTTGCGCACGTGCAACACGGTGCTGGCCGGTTTGACCTCGACCGTGCTGCCCGGGAAATCGGCGGCGATCGAGGACAACTCGTCGATCAACCGGTTCAGCAGGGCACGGGCATCATCGGTGATCTCGACCGCGAACCCGGACTCGAACTCGCTGCCGTGGCTGCCGACCAGTACCACCGGGGCGTCGAGGCCGGACAGCGCAGCGAGCACGGCGCGCTCGCGACCGGACACGACGGCGACGACGGTGTCGGGCAGTGCGGCCGCAGCGACGAGAGCGTCGATCGACGCGGGGTCGGGGACGGCGTCCTCGGGACGCGCGACGATCGGTGAGACACATCCGTCGTAGTCGCTGGCCAGGAGCAGCACCCCCACGCCGGCGGCCCGCGTCAGCGCCTCGGTGAGCTCTTCGGGAATCCCGTTGTCGCTCATTCCGCTTCGTCCACCAGATGAACACCCCGGTTGGGTGACAGCTCGGTGTCGGAGTCGGCGCCGAGGGTGCCGAGGAAGCTCTCCGCCCACTTCGCGACATCGTGTGCGAGGACCTGTCTCCGCAGTGCGCGCATCCGCCGCCTGCCCTCGTGTTCGCTCTGTTCGACGGCGGCCTCGATCGCGTCTTTCACGCCGTCGAGGTCATACGGGTTGGCCTGATAGGCCGAGCGCAGTTCGGCTGCGGCACCGGTGAATTCGCTGAGTACGAGCGCGCCGCCGAGATCGCCCCGGCAGGCGACGTACTCCTTGGCGACGAGATTCATGCCGTCGCGCAGGGGAGTGACCAGCATGACGTCGGCCGCCACGAAGAAGGCGAGCAGTTCCTCGCGGGGGACCGGACGGTGCAGGTACTGCACCACGGGATGTCCCACGGTCGCGTACGTGCCGTTGATGTTCCCGACGAGCTGCTCGATCCCGGCGCGCATCTGCTTGTAGCTGTCGACGCGTTCCCGGCTCGGCGTCGCGAGTTGCAGCATCACCGTGTCGGCGGGGTCGAGGCGCTTCTCGGCCAGCAGCTCCGAGATGGCCTTGAGCCGGACGTCGATGCCCTTGGTGTAGTCGAGCCGGTCGACGCCGAGCATGATCGTCTTCGGATTGCCCAGTTCACGGCGGATCTCGGCGGCGCGCTCCCGGATCTTGCGGGTCTTGGACTGCGCGTCGAGCTCGCCGGACTCGATGGAGATGGGGAAGGCGCCGACGCGCACGGTCCGGAATCCGACCTGGACCACGCCGAAACGTGACCGCACGCCGACGGTGCCCTTGCTCGTCGCCTGACCGGCGAGGCGCCGGGCCAGGAAGAGGAAGTTCTGCGCCCCGCCCGGCAGGTGGAATCCGATGAGGTCGGCGCCCAGGAGGCCCTCGACGATCTCGGTCCGCCACGGCATCTGCATGAACAGTTCGACCGGCGGGAACGGGATGTGCAGGAAGAAGCCGATCTTGACGTCGGGCCGCAGCATCCGCAGCATCTTGGGCACCAGCTGCAGCTGGTAGTCCTGCACCCACACGACGGCGCCCTCGCCCGCGGCCCTCGACGCCGCCTCGGCGAACCGCCGGTTCACCTCGACGTAGGTGTTCCACCACTCGCGGTGGTACTCGGGTTTGACGATGACGTCGTGGTAGAGCGGCCACAGCGTGGCGTTGGAGAAGCCCTCGTAGTACTCGGCGATCTCCTGCGTCGACAGGGGGACCGCGTGGATGTCGATGCCCTCGATGTCGGGGTTGTCGTCGGAGTCGGGAATTCCCGACCATCCGACCCAGGCGCCGGTGTTGGCGCGCAGGATCGGTTCGAGCGCGGTGACGAGCCCACCCGGGCTCCGCTTCCAGTTGACGGTGCCGTCGGGGAGGACTTCTTTGTCGACGGGCAGACGGTTCGCGACGACCACGAACTCCGCCCCGTCGTGGGCGGCCCGGTCGGTGCCGGTCACGCCCTCGGGGTGGGTTTCTCCTGCTCGCGGAGCCACCTGGTCAGGCGTTCTCGCCCGGCGCGATCCCCAGCATGGCGAACAGCATCCGGCACTCGTCGGCGTCGGTCGCGTATGCGGCGACGACGCGGCGCGCCGAGTTGGCGGTCTCGTCGGCCACCGGTTCCAGTTCTTCGTCGGCGATGTCGGTCGTCTTCGCGGGCATGTGAGTCCCCTCGTTGTGCGGCATGTGTGCGTTCGGTGCGCGATGGTCAGGCGGCGCGGTGGTGCGGTGTCTCGGACGATTCGCCCGGTGGCGAAGTGGCCGTCGACGGCACGCCCGACTCCCTATTCTACCCGGGCATCGCCGGTGCTCACGGCCAGCCGCCTCGGGTCAGCGCCGCGGTGGTGGTGGACGCCATCGGTTCGCGCGGGCCCGGCGTCCGGCGGCGTGCGCCTGGCGTGCCTCGCGATCCTCGCGCAGGGCGATCCGGCGGCGGAGTCGCCAGTCCGGACGGGGCGGCAGTCGGGGACGGCGCAGCGACCGGGCGACGAACTCGCCCAGGGTGACACCCGCGGCCAGTGCGCAGCCGATGGCCAGCGCGTTCGCGATCCAGGTGAACCCGTCGAGCGTCTGGTCCCCCAGGATGCCGTAGAGCCCGCGATAGACCGCGAGACCGGGTAGCAGCGGGGTGATTCCGGCCACGGCGACGACGAGCGGAGGCGTCAGCGCACGGCGTGCGAGCAGACCGCCGATCAGCCCGACGAACGCCGCCGCGAGACCGTTCGCGATGACGTCGCCGATGTCGGTGAACGTCGACGCGGCCGCCACGGCGGTGCCGATGAAGCCGCCGAGGAACGCCACGCCCAGCGCCCGCGTCTCGGCGTAACTCGCGAGGGCGTACGCGCACGCGGCCACCGCACCCGCGACCACGCGGATCGGGAGTTCGACGACCTCGAAGCTGGTCGTCGTGGTGATCGTCGGCAGGAAGATGCCACCCGCCTCCAGAATCCGGATCGCGACACCGACGCCGGCGATGATGCCGCCGGTCATCAGCAACAGTTCGAAGAACCGGGCGACCCCGGTGATCGGTGCCCCGGTGATCGCGTCCTGGACCGACCCGACCAGCGACAGCCCGGACAGCAGGACCACGATGCCGGCCGCGATGACCTGCGACGGCGCGATCTGGACACCGAGCCGCTCGGCCGCGGCGAAGACGAGGGCGGCCGGGACGACCGCGATGAAGCCGCCGGTGAGCTGCTGGAAGAAGACGGGGGTCCTGATGCGGTTGAGCCAGCGGTTCACGGTGACCGTCACGACGGTGGTCAGGAAGGCGAGTGCGGCGACGAGGTACTCGCCACCGAGCAGGACCGCGATGCCCGACGCCATGATCCCCCAGGCGGTGGTCGCCAGCCAGTGCGGATAGGGGTGGGGTGCCGTGATGATCTCGTCGACCATCTGGTGCGCCGTGGACGGACTGATGAACGAATCGCGGATCCGACGGACGAGCCGGTCGACCTGCGCGAGTCGCGTGAAGTCCATCGAGCGGTAGTAGACCTGCTCCATCGTCGTGATGGGCGGGAGCGTCGCGCCGCGCCGGGCGCTCACCACGATCGTGTTGTAGGTGACGTCGACGTCCACGTCCTCGAGGCCGTAGACGCCGGCGACGAACTTGATCTGGGTCTGGGTGTCGATGGCCCCGGTGCCCGAGTCGAGCAGCACCGCACCGATCTTCGTGGCGAGGTCGAGGACCTCGGTGATGGCCGCGACGTCGAACGGTTCGATCGGCTTGCGCGGCGACACCATGATGCTGCCGGGTTCGATGGTGTCGATCGTCGCCTGCCGGCTGCCGCTGAGCCGACGCAGGACACGGCCGATCTGTTCGCGCACGCAAGGCCTCCTCGGGTCGATGGTGGAGTGCTCGCGGGGTAACCGACACCCGGCCGGTTCAACCCTGACAGGAGACTGGATACACCTCCACCGTCCGGGCAGCACGGGCAGGGTCGGTGCAGGAGTCGGCAGCGGTGGTGGCCGGGGCCGCTCGTCTACGATCGCGGCATGTCCTCCGTGCAGATCAACGGTCCCCGAGACGGTCACACCCGCAGCGCCACGGTGAGTCCCGGAAGTCTCGTCTTCACCGCCGGCGCGGCGCCCATCGACGCCGACGGCGCGACCGTCGCTCCCGGGAACGTTCGCGAACAGGCCGTGCAGTGCATGAAGAATCTCGAGGCCGCACTGGTCGAGTCCGGCGCCACACTGCGCGACGTCGCCAAGATCACCGTCTTCGTCGCCGAGCACCTGCAGGCCGATCTGGTGGTCGCGTGGGACGCGGTGACCGAGGCCTTCGGCGACCACAAGCCGGCAGGCAGCCTGCTGGGCGTCTCGGTCCTCGCCTACGACGAACAGCTGGTGGAGATCGAGGCGGTCGCCGCGATCCGGGGCTGATCCGGCGGCCCGGGCCGGCCGGGTGCCGGTGAACCGGATGGCGGTCCGGCGGATATACTCGCTCGCGCGCCTCCTTAGCTCAGTGGTAGAGCACTCGCCTTGTAAGCGAGCGGTCGTCGGTTCAATCCCGACAGGGGGCTCCGAGGACGAACGCCGCGCACCTCTTCCGGTGCGCGGCGTCGTCGTTTCACGAGCCCCGCTCGCCGGGGGTCGGCTACCAGATGACCGCGAGGCCCGCGGCGAGGAGGGACAGGGCGCCGACGGCCCAGAAGAGGGGACGCGGGACGGGCTCGCCGGTGCGCTTCTGCCGTGCGCTCCCGATACCGAGGATCGCGCCGAGGACCACCAGGATCACCAGTTTGATGCCGATCTTGGGGTAGTTCAGGTCGATTCCGGCCGGCCACGGCGCCGCGAGCGCGAGCCCGGTGAGCAGGGAGAGCAGGATTCCGTAGTCCATCACGCGGGTGACGCGGAACTCGCGCGCCACGAGCTGGGTGACCCAGGCGCCGAAGGTGACGGCGAAGCCGATGATGTGCAGGAAGATTACGACATTGCGTAGTAGCTCCATGGGGTCACCCTACCCAGCAGACGCACCGGAGTTCTGGACAACCGGAACAGGTTCACGGTGCACGATGGACTGATGAAGCACGACGAACCGGGCACGCCCACGACTCCGCCCGTCTTGGCGGGAGACGCAACGACCGGCCCACGCCCGCTGGCCGAGACCCGCGTCGGGACCTACCGTGGCGTCGTCGGCGACCGGGCCGACGTGTGGCGGGGGATCCGGTACGCGCGTCCGCCCGTGGGCGGATTGCGGTGGCGTCGTGCGGTTCCGCTGGAGGAGAGCGACGCGCCCGAGGACGTCGTGGACGCCTTCACCTTCGGCGCGGTGTGCCCGCAGCAGTTGAACCCCGCGGTCCGCCTCGGCCCGGACGTGGTCATGGACGAGGACTGTCTGTTCCTCAACGTGTGGACCCCGCCGGGCGCCTCCGAGCATGCCGACGAGGCGGTCGGACTCCCGGTGATGGTGTGGCTGCACGGCGGCGCCTACGTGCTGGGGTCCGGGGCCCAGCCGTTCTACGAGGGCTCGAACCTCGCCGCCACCGGCGACGTCGTCGTCGTGACCCTCAACTACCGACTCGGGGTGCTCGGCTTCGCCGACCTGTCGTCGATCGACGAACGGTTCGAGTCGAACGCGGGGCTCAGCGATGTGCTGACCGCGCTGCGCTGGGTGCACGACCACATCGCCGCCTTCGGTGGCGATCCCGACAAGGTGACGGTGTTCGGCGAATCGGCCGGGGCGGGTCTTGTCACCGCGCTGCTCACCATGCCGGCCGCGGCGGGGCTCTTCGGCCGCGCGATCGCGCAGAGCTCCCCGGTGACATCGATGTACGGGGCCGACCGGGCGGCGCGGGTCGCGACGCAGTTGCTCGAGGTCGCCGGGATCGACGCCGGTGAACTCGACACCGCCGAGATCGTCGAGCGGCTCGACGAACTCGACGGCATGACGTGTTCGGCGATCACCACCACCCTGTTCGAGAAGATCCCCGGCGAGACCCCGGGGACGATCGCGTTCGCTCCGGTGATCGACGGCGATCTGTTGCCCGAGCACCCCCTCGACGTCTATCGCGCGGGTCGCGCGCATCCGGTGCCGCTGATCATCGGGACAAATCGCGACGAGGCAAACCTGTTCAAGTACATGAAGTCTCCGCTCATGCCGATCACCACCGCCGACATCGAGCGGATGTTCGCGGGGATGGCGAAGGAGTATCCGGACGTCGTCCTGCCGGAGCGTGCGCAAGTGCTCTCGGCCTATTCGGGCCTGCGGCCCAAGGTCACCGGGCTCGGTGTGGCCCGCGATGTGGCGTTCCGGATGCCCACGTTGTGGCTCGCCGAGGCTCACGCACGCTCCGCGCCGGTCTATGTGTACCGGTACGACTGGACGACGCGGATGTTCCGGCTCCTCGGGCTCGGCGCCGCCCACGCGACCGAAGTCCCTTATGTGTGGGGCAATCTGGGCTCCGGGCCCCGCGACGTCACCTTCTTGCTCGGCGGCCGTAAGCAGGGAGAAGCCGTGTCGGAGAGGATGGTTCGACGCTGGACCGCCTTCGCGCACGGGCAGGAGCCGGATGCCGGGACGCTCGGCGATCCCTGGCCCACCTACGACTCCGGCCATCGCCCGGTGCTGCGCATCGATGCCGAGGATCGGGTCGTACAGAATCTCGACGGCGACATCTGGGAGGCGTGGGGCGACGAGGTGCTCGGCTTCCGCTGAGACGCGCGCTCTGCCGCCGCGTCCCCTGCTGGCCGAGCCGCGTCCCCCTGCGCCGGCCGAGCAGCGCCGTCTCCCTGCTGGCCGAGCCGCGTCCCCCTGCTGGCCGAGCCGCGTCCCCCTGCTGGCCGAGCCGCGTCGACCGAGCGCAGCGAGGACGCCGCGTGTCGAGGTCACCTGTCGGTGAACGACATTCAGTCCCGGCCACAGTTCGCGCGCACGTCGACGTGTGGGAGATAGGCGTCGCGCTGCGCGTCGGTGAGGGGTGCGGTGCTCGCGCAGATCCAGTCGCGGGCCACGTCGAGATCGAGCGTGTGCCGGTAGACGTTCCCGGTCGTGTCGCCGCCGGCGATGATCTCGTCGTCGGACGGGAGCCGGACCGGTAGCTGCCAGGTGGTGGTGGTGTCGGTGGTGGCGAGCAGGGTCCCGACCGGTTGGCGATCGCCGAGCCGCCCGTCGTCGCCGAGCGCGAAGCTGATCAGTTCGTGCGTGGCGGTGCCCACCGCGATCCGGTTCGGCGCCATCGACACCGTGGAGGCGAACATGTCCTCCCGGCGGTCGAGGAGTTCCGGCTCGGCGTCCGTGCCCGTCGGGGGCAGGCGCCAGGTGGAGAGGTCGCGGGAGGCGACCACCAGCACCTCGCCGTCGTCGTCGAACGCGGCCTGGGCGATCGGCGCGTCGTCGGTGATGACGTCGATCGGGTCCGGACTCGGCGACGTGAGGTCGTACAGGTAGACGCGTTTGTCGTCGGAGGTCAGTGCGAGCCGCGTGCCGTCAGGGCTGAAGGCGGCGTTGCGGATGAGGTCGGTGGGCCCGCGCAGCGGGGCACCCACCCGCCGTGGGGCGCCGGGCACCGACGTGTCCCACAGGGCGACGGTCGTATCCGTGTCCCCGGTCGCGAGCAGGTTCCCCGAGGGCGCGAAGACGACCGGGAAGGAATAGCGGGTGGCGACGTCGAGGGCCGCGGCGCGGCGCGGGGCCGCGGTGTCGGTGATGTCCCACAACTCGACGAGCCCACCGTTGTTGTTCGCCGTGGCGGCCAGGGTGCCGGGGCCGTTGAGGCTGACGCGCGGATGGTCGTTGACCCGACGCTGGATCGGGGTTCGTGAACGCAGCGTGAGACCGCCCGACGTCGTCCACAGGTTGAGGGTCGTGTCGGAGCCGACGGTCGCCAGGACCCGTTGTGCGGCATCGGTGCCCAGGCCCGTGATCGTTCCGCCGCGGTCGGGTTCGGTCCGGCCGGGCAGGCTCCAGACATCGATGGTGCCGTCGGACCGACCGGAGACGAGCTGGTCGCCGCTCGGGTCGAACCGGGCGGCGAAGGTGCGTACCGAGCCCTGCTCGGAGGTGGTCTGCAGCGCCCACTGCAGGGTCGGCGAGGTCGGATTGGCGGTGTTCCAGACCCGCACGAGACCGTCGGCGCGGGCCGAGGCCAACTGCGCGCCGGAACCGTCGAAGCCGATGGACCACGAGCCCGCGGTGCTGTTGGGCAGGGACGTGCTCAGCGGGCGGGGTGCGAGCGGGTCGGCGACATCCCAGAGTTGGGTGTTGGGGCTGTCGCCGGTGACCGCGAGCGAGCGACTGTCGGGGCTGAAGGCGACGGCATGGGTGATGCTGGGGAAGCCGGTGAGCGGCGGGCCGAGCGGCCGGGGTGCCTCGCCGGTCGTCCACAGTCGCACGGTGCGGTCGTCGCCGCCGCTGGCGAGGACGCGTCCGTCGGGGCTGAAGGACAGGGTCCGCGCCGCGGCGGTGTGCCCGCGCAGAACGGCTGTCTCCCGGATCGATCCGGCCGGAGAGACCGCGTAGACGGTGATCGTGCCGTCGTCCGACGACGCGGCCAGCGTGCGGCCGTCGGCGGCGAACCGCACCATGTAGACCGTGCCGTGACCGGGGGACACCGTCGTCGCCAGTCGGGGTCTCGACACGTCGGTCAGATCCCACATGCGGACGGAGCCGTCTCCGCTGCTGCTCGCCAGCAGCTGTCGGGTCGGATGGAAGTCGGTGCTGGTGACGTAGTTCCCGAAGCCGCGCAGGACGGCGGTCTCGCGATAGTCCGACGCCTCGGACCGTGTCCAGACCCGTACGGTCCGGTCGCCGCCGGCCGACGCCAACCGGGTGCCCGTTCGGTCGAAGGACAGGTCGTAGACCGGGCCGGTGTGGCCGGTCAGCGACGTCACGAGCGGCGTCGTCGCGGCCCCGCGCAGCCGGCTCGCCACGGTCGGGTCGTCGGGATAGAGGTGGTGCGCGACGAGCAACAACCGCGCCGCCAGCGACGGGTTGGAGTACTGCATGCTGTCGATGTGGGACAGCAGTGCCGACCGTTCGGCGGCGTTGCGCTGTTGCCGGAGGTCGTGCGCCTGCCGGAACCCGATCGCCGCGGTGATGGACGCGGCGATGGCCAGCACCACGATGACCGACACCGCACCGAGTCGGGTCAGGTGCCGCTGCCGCTGCATGGCGACCGCGGCATCGAGGAAGGCGTCGTTCTCTCTGCTCAACAGGTGCAGATAGTCACTGCGAAGGGTCCGTCGGCGGCGCTGTGCGTCGTCGAGGCGCGACCCGGTGTAGAGGAAGGACCTGCCTCGACCGTTGGCCAGCCAGGCGGCACTGTCGGCGTCGACCTGCTGGCGCCACAGGTGGTTGTCGGTGTCGTCGGCGATCCACTCGGCCAGACGTGGCCACGCGGTCAGCACGACGTCGTGCACGAGCATCACCGAGTCGGTGGACACGGTGAGCAGCCTGGCCTGGGCGAACTCGTCGATGACGGTGGCGACCTCGGGCGGGAAGCGGTCGGCGATGGTCGCGGTGGACAGCGGCACGCGCAGCGCGATACCGGCCGGACCGACGTGCACGAGGGCGAGCAGAACCGCCCGTGCGAGGTCCCGATGCCGCGGATCGATCGCCGCCCAGGCGGACTCGGCGGTGTCGGCGACGGCGCGGGCGATGCCGCCGGTGGCCCGGTAGCCGGACAGGGTCATCCGATTGCCGCTGCGGCGTGCCCAGGTCGCCTGCAGCACGTGTGCTAGCAACGGCAGGCGGCCGGCCCGGTCGCCGCCCGTCGAGGCCTCGTACAGCTCGGCGATCATCACGTCGGCGAGTCCGGTCTCGATCCGGCCGCCGGCGAGCCGTACGGGCGCGGTGATCACCTCGCGCAACTGCGTGCGGGTCATCTCCGAGACGATCACGCAGCGGTGTTGCCACGCGTCGGCGAGAAACGGGTGCTCGACGCACTGACTGAAGAAGTCGGCTCGCACGCCGACCACGACGACGGTGTCGGACGCGAGGTCCTCGACCCGCCGCAGCGTCTCGGCCCGGAGCGAGTCCTCGAGAGAGAAGACGTTCTCGAACTGGTCGATGACGATGACCGCGTCCTCGGTCGTCGTCTCCGTGGCCTCCGCTGTCTCGAGGTCTTCCGTTGCCTCGGTGGTCTCCGGATCCGGCGGGTCCGCGATGACGAGACCTTCCGGGGTGATCTCGCCGAGTCGGGGCGCGGGCAACCGGGCGTCCCGGGCCAGGCCGGCGCGCAGCAGCGACGACTTGCCGGACCCCGACACCCCGGTGACCACGACGAGCCGAGACGCGGGGGCAAGGGGCGGCGGGCCCGTGCGCGCCGCCAGGATCGCGTCGACCAGGGTGCCGACGACGTCGTCGCGACCGAAATACATCTGACTGTCGGCCGCGGTCAGGGTGGCCAGTCCGGGGAACGGGCGCGCGTGCTGCGGCGCGGACGGCTCGGCGCCGGTGGTCTCCTCCGGCGTCCGACGGTCCCACATCTCTCGCCACTGCGGGATGGTCAGCGCGTCGTCGGCACCGGCGGCGACGGCGCGCGCCGTCAGCCAGACGAGCAGCGGTTCGACGGTCGCGAAGTCCCGGGGGAGATGCCGGCCGTTGCGCCAGTCGCTGATCCGCTGCGCGGACACCCGGGCTCGGGACGCCGAGGCACGCAGGGTGGGACGGCCTGCTTGCACGAACAGTCGCGCGAGTGCCTCACCGAAATCCACTCAGCCGTTCCCATGCTCGCCCCGACAATTCGACCGCACCATCATGCGGTAGCCGAACCCCCTGCGCCACCATCGACGACCCGATGTGGCGACGGCCACATCCGCGCCTCGCGTGCCCGTGCCCGCCGGCGGAAGAGCCGCCGGATCCGGAGCCGGTTCTGTCCGGTCCGGATAGTCCGTTAGCCGCGTGAGCTGCGCTTTCGCGCGCTGTTTCGGCTCGGGGGTGGATTGGGTCGCGTTCGTGGGGTCTGCTTGTGGGGCGCAACCCGACGGGGGTCGGGAAGCGCACAGGTTGCGTCGGTCGAAGGACACACGGAAAGTGTCGCGAACACTGCCCGTCGGGGGCTGTGTGTCGTTCGGCCCACACGACCGCGCGGGTGCCGGACACCGGGTCGACGGGGGTCGGCGGTCTCCGGCACCCGCGTCCCCTCCTCGCGCCGGGCCCCTTCTCTTGTCAGCGCGGCTCACTACGATCTGTCCATGCTGATCACCGACGCCCAGCGTCGCGCACGCCTCATGCGCCGGGCTCACCTCGATGCGTCGTCGCGCGCTGCCGACGCGGTCGAGGCGGCCGCCACCATGGTCGGTCTGCACGCCACCACACCGTCGACGGTCCATCTGGCCGCATGGGTTCGCGTCGGTCCGGGCTTCACCCGCGACTCCGTCGACGCCGCCCTGTACGAGGATCGGACGCTCGTCAAGCACCTCGCCATGCGACGCACACTGTTCGTGTTCCCGCGCGACGTTCTGGCCGAGTCCGTCGGCGCCCTGGGGCCGCGGATCTCGGCGTCCGAACGCACCAACATGTTGCGGGACCTCCGGCGCAGTCCCGACTTCGACGACCCGGAGGGCTGGATCGAGACCGCCCGGCAGGCAGTCCTGGCCGAGCTGGCCGGCGGGGAGTCGCTGACGTCCACCGAACTGCGGGAGCGGTTGCCGGCCCTCGACGGGTACATCACCCACGGTGCGGGCACCTCCTGGGCGGGACGCGCCCCGATGGGCCCCCGGGTGCTGAACATGCTGGACGCCGAAGGTGCAATCGTGCGCGGCCCCAACCGGCTGGGCTGGCATCTCTCGCGGCCGGCGTGGACGTCGATGCCGCTCTGGCTCGGTGAGGAGCTGCCGCCGATCAGCGTCCACGACGGGCACTGCGCACTGATCGGGCGTTGGTTGCGAACGTACGGACCCGGTACGGAGACCGACCTGACGTGGTGGCTGGGCTCGACCAAGACCGCCGTCCGCGCGGCCCTCGCCGAACTCGAGACGATCCAGGTCGACCTGGAGGGCGGCGGCGTCGGTCATGTCCTGCCCGACGACACCGGTGACGACGGCATCGGGGGCGAGCCGGTCGAGCCGCAGGCCGTGCTCCTGCCCGAGCTCGACCCGACCACCATGGGCTACAAGGAGCGCGGCTTCTATCTCGGCCCCCACACCGCGCAGGTCTTCGACTCCGCGGGCAACGGCGGTCAGACCGCTTGGTGGGACGGCCGCATCGTCGGCGGCTGGTACCGCAGGCCCGACTCGTCGATCGACATCATCCCGCTGGAGCCGCTGTCCCGGGATGCGCGTCGAGCGCTCGACGCCCGGGCCGAGGAACTCGCGGCGTGGTTGGGCGACGAGCCGTTGAAGACCGGATATGCGGCGCCTTATGCGCGGGGGTTGTGAGGTCGCCGGTTCGGGTTGAATCGACATATGTCAATATTGACGAATGTCGAATCAGAACCTGCTGTCGGCGGTTCCCCGCGGATTGACGGCCGGCGAGGCGGAGACCGCCGCGCCGGTGTTGAAGGCGCTCGCGGATCCGGTCCGGTTGCGGTTGTTGTCCGAGATTGCGGCACATCCGGGAGGTGAGGCGTGCGTGTGCGACATCTCCGGACCGTTCGACGTCTCGCAGCCGACGATCTCGCACCATCTCAAGGTGCTGCGAGAAGCCGGGCTGGTGACGAGTGAACGGCGGGCCACCTGGGTGTACTACCGCGCGAACACCGATGCGCTGCACAGCCTCTCGGTCCTGCTGGGCGATCTCTCGTCGGTGGTCGGCGAGTCCGGTTCGTGCGAGCCGGGCCGATGAGCACGGTCGATACCGGGGTGGCGGGCAAGTTGTCGGTGCTGGACCGGTTCCTGCCGGTGTGGATCGGTGCGGCCATGGTCGTCGGTCTGCTGCTGGGTCGCACCGTTCCGGGCGTGGGTGACGCGCTGGCGTCGGTGGAACTCGACGGCATCTCGCTGCCGATCGCTCTCGGATTGCTGATCATGATGTATCCGGTGCTGGCCAAGGTGCGCTACGACCGACTCGACTCGGTCACCGGCGACCGTCGCCTGCTGCTCGGCTCACTGGTGTTGAACTGGATCATCGGGCCTGCGCTGATGTTCGCGCTGGCCTGGCTTCTGCTCCCGGACCTGCCGGAGTACCGGACCGGCCTGATCATCGTCGGCCTGGCGCGCTGTATCGCGATGGTCATCATCTGGAACGACCTGGCGTGCGGTGACCGCGAAGCCGCTGCCGTCCTGGTCGCACTGAACTCGGTGTTCCAGGTGATCATGTTCGCCGCGTTGGGCTGGTTCTATCTCTCGGTGCTCCCCGGGTGGCTCGGGCTGGAACAGACGACCATCGACACCTCGCCGTGGCAGATCGCGAAGTCGGTGTTGATCTTCCTCGGCATACCTCTGATCGCCGGCTACCTCACCCGCCGCATCGGTGAACGGACCAGGGGCCGCGACTGGTACGAGTCCGCGTTCCTGCCGCGCCTCGGACCGTGGGCGCTCTACGGGTTGCTGTTCACCATCGTCGTCCTGTTCGCCTTGCAGGGTGAGCAGATCACCTCGCAACCCTGGGACGTCGCGCGTATAGCGCTTCCGCTGCTGATCTACTTCGCGGTGATGTGGGGCGGCGGTTTCCTCCTCGGCGCCGCGATGGGACTGGGTTACGAGCGGACCACCACACTGGCGTTCACCGCCGCCGGCAACAACTTCGAGCTCGCGATCGCCGTCGCGATCGCCACCTACGGTGCGACCTCCGGTCAGGCTCTCGCCGGAGTCATCGGACCGCTGATCGAGGTCCCCGTTCTCGTCGGCCTCGTGTACGTGTCTCTCGTGTTGCGGAGGCGATTCACCGCCCCTGCCGCTGTCGGACCAGATGTGTCGAAGGAGCCCGCTCGCGATGTCTGATCCTCTCGAGGTGCTGTTCGTGTGTGTCAGCAATCGCGGCAAATCCGTGATGGCAGAGCATCTCACGCCGACGGTCACCGACCGGGTCGCGGCGTCGTCGGCCGGAACGAGCGCGAAGATCGGCGGCGAGGTCAACGAACTGTCCGCGCACGTGCTCGCCGAGATCGGCGTCGACGTCGCCGCCCACCGGCCTCGTCAACTCACCGACGATCTGTTGCGCGCCGCGGATCTCGTCGTGGTGGTCGGCACTGCCGAGGTCACCCCGCCCGACGGAGTGAGTATCGAGGTGTGGAACACCGTCGAACCCGCTGACCGCGGCGTCGATGGCCTCGAGCGGATGCGGCTGATCCGTGACGACATCACGACTCGTATCCGCGACCTCACCGACCGTCTGCAGCCGTGAGCATTCAGAACGGTGGTGGGTTGGCGGCGTTCCACGCGTCAATCTCGCGACGGTGGGTGATGGTGCGGGTTTCGCGCTGATCGGCGAGCTTGCTGCGGGCCGGATGGTCGGGTGGGCGGCCGGGTACGAGGTAGCCGAACAGGTCGCGGCCGTTGAAGGCGTTGCCGATGAAGGTGTGTCCGGTCGGGGACTGGAACCAGGCGGTCAGGTACTCGTCTTGGTAGTCGCGCCACATGCCGAAGGTCTTGATGCGGTGGTGGAACCGGCACAGCGGTTTGAGGTTGCGCTGGGTGGTGGCGCCACCGGTCGAGGGTGAGTGGTGGTCGAACGGGGTGGTGTGGTCGAGATCGGTGGTCCACACCGGCTGATCACAGCCGGGGAAGGTGCAGCACAACTCGCCGCAGCGCACCAGGTTCTGGAGTTTGCGGCTCGGGGTGTAGCGGGATTCGGCTGCCGCATCCGCATGAATGCCGGTGGTGACGAAGGAACGACGGGCATCGGCGAGCAGTGAGCGCATGGTGTCGGCGTCGATGAGGCCGTGGCCGTCGAGGAAACCGGGGTCGTCGTCGACGCCGAGCAGAGTCGACAGGTTCACCACGATGTGGAACGTCGGCACCGGGGCGTGCGGATCGACCGTCACCGGGGCCGGTTCAGGCGTGGGTGTCGGTTCAAGCGCTTCCGTAATGGTGTCGTCGGATTCCACTGCTGCCGACGGCCTTTCCATCTCCGGCTCGTTGACGGTGTCGTCGAGGTCGACCGGTTCGGGCACCGGAGCGCAGTGTGGGCAGCGGCACGGCAGGGTGTCGAGGTGGGCGGCGAGGGCGATCATCGCGTCGACGCGTCGCTGCCTTTTGTTGCGGGGGTCGTCGGGGTGCACGGAGGCGGCCATCGCGTCGAGTTGGGCGTTGAACGCGGCGGCGTCGGTGACCGGGAGGCTGCCGGTGATGCGGGCTTGGCCGGGCTGGAATCGGTCAGGTGCGATGGTGATGTGGCGATCGCGGGTGGCGCGCTCGCGGCGGCGGCGGACCGCGTCAGGGGCGTGTCTGGCGACGATCGCGTCGACCAGGGTGGTGAACTGGGTCGTCGACATCGGGGGGCGGGCCAAAATCGCCTCGGCCAGATGGGCATCGACGGTTTGCATGTCGCTGTCGGAGACGTAGTCGGTGCGTTTCATGGCGATGGTGAAGCGGCGTTGGTCTATCCGTCCGCAGGCCAGGGTGTTGCCGGTGAGCATGAGGCGGTAGCGCAGGACGTCTCCGGTGCGGATGAGGTCACGAGCTTGCGCGGCGGGGATCATCAGTGCCGCACCGAGTTCGGAGGTCGCTTGGTCGAATCCGTCGGGACCGAATTCGGCGTAAGGGTCGATTCCGGCCGCGGCGTCGGCGGCGCGGCGGTGCAGTTCGTCTTCCGACGAGGCTTGACCGTCCCGGAGTTCGTTGCGGCGTAGGTGGTACTCGAGTTCGCGTTCCTCGTGCAGCAGGCTTGCCGCGGTCAGGAGACGATAGGAGGCGGCGGAGGTGATCGACGCGCAGTGGGTGATGACGTCCACGAGTTCACCGGCGGACAACTCGGTATCGGAAAGCGCTGCGGGCAACGGCATTTCGTCTTCGGGCGCGATACCCGAAGCGTCTGCGCCACCGCCCCCGAACTGCATGACAACACCATACGACCACCCACCGACAAGAACGACGACGCTCGGTCAGCAGCAGGCCGGGCGAGCGTCGGCGGGGCCGGTGGCGCCACCACTGCAGCAGACCGAACCCGTGCCGGATTCGTCGACAGCGTTCTCGGCCAACAACTTCGGGCTCGTGCCGAACGTATCCGAGTCCGCGAGCACGGTGTAGATCTCCCACTTCTCGTCGCTCGGTCCGGTCACCCACACCTTGTCCTGGGTCGCAAAACAACAGGTGGAGTCGATCTCCTCCTGCGTGAACAGCCCCGCGCCGGAGAGACGGTCGATCTCGGCATGCACGGTGTCGCTCGACTCGACTTCGACGCCGAGATGGTTGATCGTGCCGCCCCGGCCCGGGTTCTCCAGAAGGACCAGTTTCAGGGGTGGCTCGACGATCGCGAAGTTGGCATAACCGGGCTTGCGTTTGGCCGGGGCGGTGTCGAACAGCGTGGAGTAGAACTCGATCGCGGTATCGAGATCATCGACGTTGAGCGCGAGCTGCATACGGGACATGACGAACCACCTCACCTGTGAGACATATATCGAAATAGGGGCCCCTGCAGGATGCCACCTTTTCGACATATGTCAATAGCGAGAGTATGGTCGGGTCATGCCGAAGACGTTGCCGATGGTCGACATCAGTGCTCCCATCTGCTGTGCACCCGTGTCCGCGGCCCCGCTCGACGACGCGACTGCGCTCGAGATCGCCTTGAGGCTCAAGGCTCTTGCCGATCCGGTGCGGATCAAACTCGTCTCGATCCTGCTCGCCGATGGAGGCGATGGGATCTGCACGTGCGACCTCGCGACCGCGGTCGGCCTCACCGAGGCGACGACGAGCCATCACCTGGGTCAGCTGCGCAAAGCCGGGATGGTCTCGCCCGAGCGTCGCGGGATGAACGTCTATTACCGGTCGAGGCCCGAGTCGTTGGAAGCTCTACGCAATGTCCTCAGCGCGACCACCGGATGCTGCTGACCCCGGGGACCACGCGTCGAGTGTCGGCCTGGCCGGATCATTCCCCCACGTGCGGCGGGACGGCAGTCGGATCGGCCATCACGTCGGTGCCGCCCAGGGTCTTGTTCGCGCGGCGTTCCACGAGCAGCGGCACGAAGTCGCGAACCTCGGTCCCCTCGAAGTGCTTGTACGCCGTCTCGACCGCGGCAGCGACGTCGTCGGGCGACCGGTGCGAGTAAAGGCCGATGAGCCGGTGCTGGACTTCACTGATCTGGCGAAGTTCGTCATTCGCATCCATGCACACAATTTAGAGTGTCCGCAGCACTTCGGACCGTTCGCACCGATGGATTCACCGACCGTTCATCCCGCCGCTATCGGTGCTCAACCTCGCATGACGGCCTGCGCCCGACCCGCCTCCGGTGTCTTGCTTCCCCCATGGACGTCGATGGTGATGGTCAGCGGTTAACAGTGGGAGAACCTACGATGACACCCATGGTTCAGTCGCGACGACCGGTCGATCCCGTCGCACAGGCGCAAGCTCGGGTGCTGGTGGACGAGTTGGAACGCGTCGCCGACTCCCTCGTCGACAGCTTGCAGATCGGCCGCGGCGGCGAGAAGGCGCTGCGGACGGCGCGCCGGGAACTCTACGAGGTCCGCGAGCACGTGCGCCGGCTCCAGACGACGTACGAACTCTTCGGATAGACGGACGCCGCGCCGA
Organism: Gordonia sp. McavH-238-E; assembly: GCF_022348225.1. Taxonomy (NCBI): domain Bacteria; kingdom Bacillati; phylum Actinomycetota; class Actinomycetes; order Mycobacteriales; family Gordoniaceae; genus Gordonia; species Gordonia sp. McavH-238-E. The sequence continues at coordinate 18,328 of NZ_JAKRFE010000014.1, read as the reverse complement.
TGTTCCGATGAATTCGGGAACGATGTCGGGTCAGACCCGGTGAACTGTTGTCATCACCGAGCGAAAGGCACCGTCATGAGTACCGCACTCCCACCCGTGGCCGACCGCGACACCTGGGCGGCGGCGCTGGCCGACCTACGGCGCCGAGAGAAGGCGGCGACCCGCGAGCTCGACGCCGTGGCCGCGCAGCGTCGTCGGCTCCCGATGGTCGAGATGGACGACTACGTCCTCACCGGGCCCGACGGTCCGGTTCGACTCGTCGACATCTTCGACGGGCGCGCACAGCTGATCGTCTACAACCACATGTGGTCCGACGGCGCGCGCTTCCAGTGCCCGGGTTGCACCGGCTTCACCACGCAGTTCAGCCGGCTCGACTATCTCGCCGACTACGACGCGCGATTCGTCATCATCACGCCCGGGCCCATCGACGAGGCCCTGGCGTACCGGGAGCGCGTCGGCAATCGCATGGACTGGTACTCCTCGGCGGGCACGACCTTCTCCGCCGACGTCGACGCCGCGCCGGGGGAGGGATTCGCCGTGAACGTCTTCCTCCGGGACGGGGACACCGTGTACCGCACCTGGCATTCGACGGGACGCGGCACCGAACAGCTCGGTTTCACGTTCGGGCTCCTCGACGTCCTGCCCTACGGGCGTCAGGAGGAGTGGCAGGATTCTCCGGACGGATGGCCCCAGAGTCCGACCTACTCGCGATGGCGCGGTTCGGAGGAGATCGCCGCGGCGTACGGTGACCCCGACGCGTGACCCTCGCTCGTCACAGAATCCGCTGGTCAGCGTTCACAGGAACCTCCCAGCGTGCCGACAGTGGGGTACCAGGCCGTGCTGGGAGGGTGGTCGTGTGAGTGAAGCGGCGAAACAGAACAGCACACGCGGCGCGAAGGTTCTCGTGGTCGACGACGAGGAGAACATCCGCCAATTGTTGTCGGTGTCCCTGAAGTTCCAGGGATACGAGGTCGAGACCGCTGCCGACGGTCCGGCGGCCCTCGACCGGTGCCGCGTCGCCAAACCCGACGTCCTCGTCCTCGACGTGATGATGCCGGGGATGGACGGGTTCGGATTGTTGCGACGCCTACGCGCCGACGGCGTCTCGGCTCCCGCGCTGTTCCTGTCGGCGCGCGACACGGTGGAAGACAAGATCAACGGTCTGACCATCGGTGGCGACGATTACGTGACCAAGCCGTTCAGCCTCGAGGAGGTCGTGGCCCGCCTGCAGGTGTTGCTGCGGCGCAGTGGTTTCGACGAGCAGCAACGTACGTCGTCGAAGATCACCTTCGCCGACATCGAACTCGATGACGAGACCCACGAGGTGTTCAAGGCGGGCGAGCTGGTCGCGCTCTCGCCGACGGAGTTCACCCTGCTGCGGTACTTCATGGTCAACGCGGGCACGGTCCTGTCGAAACCCCGTATCCTCGACCACGTCTGGAATTACGACTTCGGCGGTGAGGTGAACGTCGTCGAATCCTACGTCTCATACCTGCGGCGCAAGCTGGACACCGGGGACAAGCGGCTCATCCACACCCTGCGCGGCGTCGGCTACGTGATGCGTGAGCCCCGTGACTGATCCGACGGCGACGAGCGCAGGTCGAAAGCCGCGCAAGCGCGGTGTCCCACTGCGGATCTCGCTGGTGGCCCTGACCTTGTTGCTCGTCGTCCTCGGGCTGCTCGCCTCCGGTGTGGCGGTGACCTCGTCGATGCGCCAGGATCTGATCGCCCGCGCCGACGACGGGTTGGAGAATGCCGTACGGACGTGGGCCGAGCCCCGTGGATTCCTCGGCGACGGTCCGGGCCCACCTGGCCCGCGCAGGCCGCCGTCGCCCTACTACGTCGAGTCCGTGGTCTACGGGCCCGGAGGGGTGTCGGCCGACAATGTCTACAACCAGTTCGACGACGCCCCCGACCTCGGTGGATTGACCGACGACGACGCCGGACCCGTCACCGTCCCGTCCGTCGACGGCGACGGGCCGCAATGGCGGGTCATCACACGCAGCAACAGCTTCGGTAGATCCGTCGTCGCCACACCGATGTCCGACATCGACGACACGGTGAGCAGGCTGATCTGGCTGCAGCTCGCGATCGGCGCGCTGGTCGTCCTGCTCATCGGGGTGCTGAGTTATGTCCTGGTGCGCACGAGTCTGCGCCCGCTCCGTCGTGTCGAGGAGACCGCCCACGAGATCGCGGAGGGAAATCTGACGCGACGCGTGCCACCGGCGCCGCCGAACACCGAGGTCGGCAGCCTGTCGGACTCGCTGAACCGGATGCTCGGGCAGATCCAGCACGCCTTCGCCACGACCGCGGCGTCCGAACAACAGGCACGCGCCTCCGAGGAGCGGATGCGCCGCTTCGTCGCCGACGCCAGCCACGAATTGCGGACTCCGCTCACGTCCATCAAGGGTTTCGCCGAACTCTATTCGCAGGGCGGCGTTCCCGACGTGACCGACGCGATGCGACGCATCGACGACGAGGCCGGTCGGATGAACCTGCTGGTCGAGGACCTGCTGATGCTCGCGCGGCTCGATGCCGCGCGTCCCGTCGATTCCGCGCCCGTGGACCTCCTCGGTCTGGCCGCCGACGCCGTGCAGAGCGCACGTGTCGCCGCGCCCGAACGCGAGATCCGGCTCGACGTCGTACCGGGCGACCGGCCGCCGGTCGTCCTCGGGGACGGGCCGCGTCTCGTGCAGGTGCTGCGGAATCTCATCGGCAACGCCGTGAACCACACACCGCCGGACGCCTCCATCACGGTCGGGGTGACGGTCGACGACGGTACCGACGACAGGACGAACGCCGGTGAGGCGGTGCTCACCGTCGCCGACACCGGTCCGGGAATCTCGGCGGAGGATGCCGAGCACGTCTTCGAGCGCTTCTACCGCGGTGACTCCTCGCGGCACCGGGGCTCCGGCGGTGGCAGCGGTCTCGGCCTGTCGATCGTCGCCGCCCTGGTGGCGGCGCACGGGGGCCGAGTGGGTGTCGACACCAGTCCCGGTGCGGGAGCCACGTTCTGGGTGCGACTGCCGCTCGCGGACGCCGGCTAGATCAACCGGCGCAGCTGCGGCCTCACTGCTGGTTGAGCAGCGACGAGCGCAGCCGCCGGGCCGAGCAAGCGACGAAGGAGCGCGTCGAGGTCGAGGAGCGTGTCGAAGCCACCGCCGCCTCAGCCGATCAACCGACGCAACTTCGCGAACTCGGTGACGTCGTCGCGGAACCGGTCGAGTCCGACGAGCGTGTACATCCCGTCGATCTGGCGCGTGACCCACAGCTGATGGATGCGGCGAAGGTCGGATTGCCGTGACTTCCAGCCGATTCCGTCGATCACGGCGAGAACCAGTTGGGTCGGCAGCCGGACCTCGGCCATCTCCTCGATCTCGCGGACCGCGTCGGTCAGTTTGGAACCGGTCGAGTCGAAGCCCTTCGCCGCGACGACGATGTCGGCAGATGACGGATCGCCCACGATCAGGTCGGCGGGTGCGGTCCGTCCGTTGCGTCCCGCGAATCGTGAACGGGTGACGTAGTCGAGTCCGATGTCGCGGGCGATGTCCTCGATCTCGTCCTCGATGCGTCGACCCGAGGCGCCCGCGCGGGTGGCGGTCGCGCGGGTCCCGGCGCGGGCCACGAGGATGTCGGCGAAGGTGAACGTGCGGGACAGCTGGGTGCGCAGCATGCGGACGAGGTCGAACTCGGTGTCGAGCCAGGTCACCAGGTCGACCGGTTGTGCGCGCGCCAATGCGTGCCAGCCGCTGGTGTCGAAGCGGTCGCGCAGGGCGTTCTTCAGCTTCTCCTGGGACAGCCCGACCGCGAGTCCGAGGACCGGCACGTCGGTGGGGTTGTCGCGCACCCAGGCCGCCAGGCCCGCGATGTCCGTGTCGAGCAGTTCGCCGAGGCGCGCGGTGGCCTGGGTTATCCGCTCGGCCTCCGGCGTCGATGCGGTCGGGTCGACGTGAGAGGTCAACCGCCCCAGGGAGGCCAGGTAGTCGTCGAAGTCGCCCGCGGTGCTCATCGGTGTCGTGTCGCCGGTCAGTCCCGGCCGATGAACAGGTACTCGCTGACGTCGCGCCGCGTCGCGGCCGCGTGGGTGCCGAAGCTGTACTTGTGGTCGATCGCGATGACCTCCACCGACGGCTTGACCTTCCCGAGCAGGTCGACGATGCGGTCCTTGCCCGGCAACGCATTCGACGAGTACGACAGCACGATGGCGCCGGCGTCCTCGAAATGCTCGAAGGTGCGCAACAGGGCGTCCTCGATGGTCCGCTTGTAGGCGAACGGGGTGAAGCGCTTCGGCAGCTTCTTGGTCTTGGTGTTCTCCATGATGCTCATGCCGCGCCAGTAGGCCGACAGGCCCTCGAGAAAGTGGTAGCGCTTGATGTAGTCGTTGTCGTCGGTCGGTGGGGCGTACGGGGGATCGAGGTAGACCAGATCCGGTGGTGCGGACCACGGCAGTTCGAGGTCGAAGATGTCGCCCTGGACGCTCCGGCTGCTGCGTGCGTTGCTGAACACCGTGGCGTTGTAGTCCCCGGCTGCGCGTAGACGGAAGTGGTCGCGCAGGGACATCGTCAGGTCACGCCGACCGTCGGCGTACCGCGTCGAGTCGGTGAACGTGAACACCCCTCGGGGCTGTTTGCGCGCCGCCGAGAGGACCAGGGCGGCGATCGCGAGGTCGCGCCGGTAGCCGCGCAGGGCATCGACGTGCGACCACGCCGAGTCCAGGAACGCCCGGTCCTCGGTGGTGAAGTACAGGCCGTCGAAGGTCCGTGAGATGTAGTCGCGGTCGTCGGCGGGGGGACCGCAGATGGCCTCGATGAGTTCGGGCTCGAGCCGGACACTCGAATTGGCCACCGACGCGCGGGTGATGATGTGCGGGAAGTTGAGGAAGTCGTTGCTGACGACCTCGAAACCCTGCGCCTTCAGGAGATAGGACACCACCCCGGAACCGGAGAACGCATCGACCGCGGTGGACCCGCCGATCTCGGCGAAGGTGCGCTCGAGGTGGGGGAGCAGGCGGTACTTCGACCCCATGTACCGAAGGCGTGGGAACCGCTGGGCGCGGGCCAGGACGTCGCTGGATCCGACGACGGCTCGGGAGGTGCGTCCCGTCCCGGATGATTCTGGCCCACTCACATCGAAAAGGATGTCATGGACCCCCGACAGTCGGCCGCAGACAGTCCGGCTGCGAGACGTCCGGGACATCAAGCGCCGTTTAGACTCGGGCCCATGGCATCGGTCTTCAGCATGATCATCAACGGCGATCTCCCCGGTCGATTCGTCTGGAAGGACGGCGAAGCGGTCGCGTTCCTCACCATCGAGCCGGTCACGCCCGGTCACGTGCTGGTGGTTCCGCGCGCCGAGGTCGATCACTGGGAGCAGATGGACACCGCCGCATTCGCCCATCTCAGCGCGGTCGCGCAGAACGTGGGTCGGGCGGTGAAGGACGCCTTCGACGCGCCTCGGATGGGCTTGCTCATCGCCGGTCTCGAGGTCCCGCATGTGCACGTCCACGTGTTCCCGGCGCTGTCGATGCAGACCTTCGACCTCGCCAACGCGAACAAGAACGTCAGTCCCGAGGACCTCGATGCCGCGGCGGAGAAGATCCGCGCGAGTCTGCGGTCGCTCGGTTACGGCGAGTACGTCGCCGACTGACCCTTCGCCCCCTGAGGTGCGAGCGAAGCGAGCCACGAAGGGCTGGGCCACGTACCTCGCCGCGCCCTTCGTGGCTCGTCGCTAACGCTCCTCGCACCTCAGGGACCAGCGGTTTAAGGTTTTCTCGGTCAGGGGCCCGCTCACACCGTCCGGTGGATGAGGAGTGGTAGTACCGCGGTCGCGCCCGCCTCACGAAGGGCGGCGGCGGCCAGGGTGATCGGCCAGCCCGAACTGTTGGCGTCGACCACGAGCATGACGTTGCGGCCCGCGACCTCGGGCGGGTCGCCGAGATGGTCCCGCCAGTAGGCGGCCTCGACCGCGCCGGTCGCGTCGGTGGGTGGATCACCCATCCGCACGGGGAAGCTGCCGCCCTCGCGTTTCCCGACCGTCCGCAGGTGGTCGGCCAGGGTCTCGGCGAGCGTGGTGCCGGTCAGGCGCAGTGACACGATGAGGTCGGCGCGGACGCCGGTGTCGCGCACCCACGCGGCCAGCGTGGCGACCGCGGCGTCGCCCAGTTCGGCGACCGCACGCTCGTTCCCGTTGCGCGCCGCGGCGAGCACCTCGACCCACTCGGGGGCGTCGGCGTGCGCCAGGACGCGTCCCGGCGCGGCCAGCAGGTCCGCGGGAATCCGTCCGCGACGGCCGAATTCGCCACCGGGCCACATCTTGCGGGGGTCCAGGGTCTGGGCCTTGCGGCGTAGCGTGGAGGTCACGGTGCGCACGGTCTCGTCGTCGACGGTGTCGGTGAGACCGTCGCTGAGGGCGCCCCGGCAGACCGAGCAGCGCCCGCAGTCCGCGGCCTGCGGGTCGTCGAGCGATTCGGTCAGCAGCCGCATCAGGCAGGTGCGCCCCGCGATGTATGCGCGCATGATGTCGGCCTCGCGCCGGCGCACGGCGAGGATGCCGTCGTAGTGCGCGGCGTCGTAGGTCCAGGGCTTGCCGGTGACGACCCACCCGTCGGGGGTCCGGTCGGTCACGCCGTCCACCGCCAGCTGCTTGAGCATCAACTCGATCCGGGTGCGGCGGAATCGGGTCGCGGCCTCGAGCTGAACCACCGACTGCGGCTCGTCCGCGGACTCCAGCGCGGCGAGCAGATCACGCATCTTGTCCGGGTCGGGAATCGTCGCGGTGGCGAAGTGGTCCCAGATCCGGTCGTCGGTCTGCGACGCCAGGAGCATCACGACGGCATCGTCGAGGGCGCGTCCGGCACGGCCGACCTGCTGGTAGTAGGAGACCGGTGACGGTGGTGACCCGACATGTACCACGAAGCCGAGATCTGGTTTGTCGTAACCCATTCCGAGCGCCGACGTCGCGACCAGCGCCTTGACCTCGTTGCGCAGCAACGCGTCTTCGAGTTCGTGGCGGCGGTCGGCGTCGAGCTGGCCGGTGTAGGCCGCCACCGCGACGGCGTCGCGGTGGACCGCCCGGATGGCCTCGACCAGGCGGTCGGCGTCGGCGACGGTCAGCACATACACGATGCCCGACCCCGGGAGTGCGGGCAGCGACTGCGCCACCCACCCGTACCGCTGGACCGGGGAGAGGCCGTCGAGAACGTTGAGATGCAGAGATTTTCGCGCCAGCGGCCCGCGGAGGACGAGGGTGGGCTCCCCCGCGGTACCGGCGTCGAGCTGGGCGGCGACGTCCTCGGTGACACGGGCGTTGGCGGTGGCGGTGGTGGCCAGGACCGGTGTCGTCGGGTTGACGGTGCGCAACACATCGGCGACCCGACGGTAGTCGGGGCGGAAGTCGTGGCCCCAGTCGGAGACCGCGTGCGCCTCGTCGATGACGAGTAGTCCCAGGTTGCCGGCGAGGGCGTCGAGGACCCGGCGGCCGAATCCCGGGTTGGCGAGCCGCTCCGGCGACACGAGCAGGACGTCGAGGTCGCCCGCGCGCAACTGTGCCTCGATCGTCGACCACTCGTCGACGTTGGACGAGTTGAGCGTCGCCGCCGACAACCCACCGCGGGCGGCGGCCGCGACCTGGTCGCGCATGAGGGACAGCAGCGGCGACACGATGAGGGTCGGCCCACCGCCGCCCGCCCGGATGATCGCGGTCGCCGACCAGTACACCGCCGATTTGCCCCACCCCGTCGCCTGGACCACCAGCACGCGCGCGCCGCGTTCGGTGGGATCGGCGGGGCGCCCGGCCAGCGCGGTCACGGCCCGGAGCTGGTCGTCACGCAGCGAGGCGCCCTCACCGGCCAGGCTGGTGATGACGCGGTTGGCGGCGGTCAGCTGGTCCGGGGCGAGGGTTGCGGCCATGCGCCCCAATGTAGTGGCGCCCCCGGACAGGCCGGCGTTCTCCATCCACACGCCCCGGTCACACCGGGTATGCGTTCACAGGAACCTGGCAGGTCGTACGCAGAGTGACCCGAGGCTGGGATCCGACAGTGATCCACATGATCCCAGAAGCACCGCCGGGCGCCACGGCGCAGACATACACACTGACCGACAGTTCCACGCCGAATCCGGTACTCGACATCGTGGTCCCCGTCTACAACGAACAGGCCGACATCGCGTCGTCCGTGCGTCGCCTCGCCGACCACCTGCGTCTCCACGTGCCGTACGCCTCGCGCATCACCGTCGCCGACAACGCCAGCACCGACGACACCCTCGCCATCGCCGTCGCACTGGCGGGCGAGCTCGACGGCGTGCGGGTCGTCCACCTGGAGCAGAAGGGACGCGGCCGTGCGCTGAGCGCGGTGTGGCAGCACAGTGACGCCGAGATCGTCGCCTACTGCGACGTCGACCTGTCGACCGATCTCAACGCACTCATGCCGCTCATCGCCCCGCTCGTCTCGCGGCATTCCGACATCGCGATCGGTACGCGCCTCAGCCGGTCCGCACGCGTCGTCCGAGGGCCCAAGCGCGAGTTCATCTCCCGCTCGTACAACCTGATGCTGCGGACCGCGATGGGCGCCAGGTTCTCCGACGCGCAGTGCGGGTTCAAGGCCATGCGCACCGACATCGCGCGCGAACTGCTGCCGTTCGTCGCCGACACCGGCTGGTTCTTCGACACCGAGCTCCTGGTCCTCGCCGAACAGATCGGTCTGCGTATCGCGGAGGTGCCGGTGGACTGGGTCGACGACCCCGACAGCACCGTCGACATCGTGCCGACCGCGATCGCCGACCTGAAAGGCTGTGCGCGCGTGGGTCTCGCGCTGGCGATGGGTCGGTTGCCGATCGCGCAGCTGCGTGCGTCCATCGGCCGGGACCGAGCCCCCGGACCGCAGCTCGACGGGGTGCCGAAGGGGATGGTCGGCCAGCTGGCACGTTTCTGCGTGGTGGGCGTGGCCTCCACGCTCGCCTACGCGATGCTGTTCCTGGCGCTCCACTCGTTCCTCGGCGCCCAGATCTCGAACGTGGTCGCCCTCGCGATCACCGCCGTGCTCAACACCGCCGCCAATCGGCGGTTCAGCTTCGGCATCCGCGGACGCGACAACGCCTTGCGCCATCAGCTCTTCGGGCTGGGCGTCTTCCTGTTCGGCTGGCTGGTGACCTCGGGGGCGCTGCTGGTGCTCCACACCGCGGCGCCCGACGCGACCAAACACATCGAACTGATGATCCTGGTGACCGCGAACCTGGTGGCCACCCTCACCCGGTTCATCGGTCTCCGCTGGGTGTTCCGCAAGGCATCCGCTCATCACACGGAGGTCGCCGCATGAGCACCACCCTCGTTCCGCCGACGGATCCTGTTGCATCCGACAATCCCTCGGGCATGCGGCGTCCGGTGTCGCCGAACCCGCGCTGGGAACGCATCTCGCTGACACTGCTGCTGGTCGGCACCACGGTCGCGTACCTGTGGAACCTGTCGATCAACGGGTGGGCCAACTCCTTCTACTCGGCGGCCATCCAGGCCGGCTCCCAGTCGTGGAAGGCGTGGTTCTTCGGGTCGTCGGACATGGCGAACTCCATCACCGTCGACAAACCGCCTGCCTCACTCTGGATTCCGGGCCTCAGCGCCCGGATCTTCGGGGTCAACTCGTGGTCGATCCTGGTGCCCGAGGTGCTGATGGGCGTCGCCTCGGTGGCGCTGCTCTACCTGATCACCCGGAAGTACCTGGGCCACTGGGCCGGCATCCTCGCCGGGGTGATCCTCGCGGTGACACCGGTTGCGGCGATGATGTTCCGCTTCGACAACCCCGAAGCGCTGCTCATCCTGCTGATGATCGCGGCCGTCTGGTCGATGATGAAGGGGCTCGAGGACGGCCGATGGCGATGGCTGATCCTCACCGGGATCTTCGTCGGGTTCGGTTTCCTCACCAAGCAGCTCCAGGTCATGCTGATCGTGCCGCCGCTTGCGGTCACCTACCTCGCCTTCGGTCCACGCGGCTGGTTGCGCCGGGTCGGGCAGCTGTTCGCCGCGCTGGGCGCGATGCTCGTCAGCGCGGGCTGGTGGATTCTGGCGGTCGAGCTGTGGCCCGCGTCGTCGCGGCCGTACATCGGTGGCTCGCAGAACAACTCGATCCTCGAACTGACCCTCGGTTACAACGGCCTCGGCCGGCTCAACGGCAACGAGACCGGTGCCGTCGTCCCCGGTGGTGGTGGGAACGCCATGGAGGGCATGGGCGGTGGACCGGGTGGTCCCGGCGGTGGCGGCGGTATGTGGGGGGAGACCGGCTTACTCCGGATGTTCGAACCCGCGCAGGGCGGTCAGATCGCCTGGCTGATCCCGACGGGACTGATCCTCGCCGCGGTGGCGCTCGTCCTCATCGGAAAGGCCCGGCGCACCGACCCGCGTCGTGCATATCTGGTCGTCTGGGCGCTCTGGCTGCTGGTCACGATGGGTGTCTTCAGCTTCATGGCCGGGATCTTCCACCAGTACTACACCGCGGCACTGGCTCCCGCCGTCGCCGCGGTCGTCGCCGGCGGCGCGGCGGTCTGCTGGTCGCACCGGGACCGGTTGTGGGTGCGGATCGCACTGGGGATCTCCGTCGCGGTCGCCGCGGTCTGGGGCTATGTCCTGCTCGATCGCACACCCGACTTCGTGCCGTGGCTCCGGTTCGCGGTGCTCGTCGTCGGCCTCGCCGCGGCGGTGACCATGATCTTCGCCCAGCGTCGGGCCATCGCGGCGGCAGCCCTCGTCGGGGCGATCATGGCCGGTCTGGCCGGTCCGGTCGCCTATACCGTCGACACCATCGCGACCGAGAAGAGCGGATCCATCATCTCCGCGGGTCCCCGTGTCGAGGGCGAGTTCGGCCCCGGTGGAGGTGGACCGGGCGGTCCCGGTGGACGCGGAGGCCCGGGTGGACCCGGCGGTCGGGGCATGCCCGGCACGCCCCCGCAGGGCATGGGTGGCCCCGGTGGCCAGGGACCGACCGGAATGGGCGGTCCGGGCGCGAACGGCACCGACGGCCGCGGGGGCGGCGGCGGGGGGCTGCTGCGGGGTTCGACGCCCTCCACGGCCATCGTGGACACGCTCAGCGCCGACGCCGACGACTACACCTGGGTGGCCGCCGCCGTGGGGTCGATGTCGGCCTCCGGATACCAGCTGGAGACCGGCCACTCGGTGATGCCGATCGGCGGGTTCAACGGCAGCGACCCGTCGCCGACCCTGGCGGAATTCCGAGAGCTCGTCGCCGCGAAGAAGATCCACTACTTCATCGGCGGGGGCACGGGGCCCGGCATGGGTGGTGGGATGGGCGGGAACTCGGCCCAACCGTCGTCGCAGATCAGCACCTGGGTGCAGGAGAACTTCGTCGCCGTCACCGTCGACGGCGTGACCATGTACGACCTCACCCAGCCCACGAGCTGACTGTCGCAGCCCAGCGGACCGCAGTAGGTGTTGCCACCGCGACGCCTACTGCGGTTCGTCGTCGCCACACCGTTTAGAGTCATGGACGTGCGCGTACTCGTGATCGGCTCGGGCGGCCGCGAACATGCCCTTCTCATCGGTCTGGCGAACGATCCGGCGGTCACCGACCTGCACGTCGCCCCGGGGAACGCCGGCACCTCGTCGATCGCCACGAACCATCCCGTCGACGCCGTCTCCGGCGACGCGGTCGTGGAGCTGGCACGCGAGGTCGGTGCCGACCTCGTGGTCATCGGTCCCGAGGTGCCCCTGGTCCTCGGAGTCGCCGACGCGCTGCGCGCGGCCGGGATCGCGACGTTCGGCCCGAGTGCCGAGGCTGCCCAGATCGAGGGGTCGAAGGCGTTCGCGAAGGACGTCATGAAGGCCGCGGGGGTCACGACCGCCCACGCCGAGATCGTCGACAATCCCGCCCGGCTCGACGCCGCACTCGACCGCTTCGGCCCGACCTGGGTGGTCAAGGACGACGGTCTCGCCGCGGGCAAGGGCGTCGTCGTCACCACAGACCGTGACATCGCCCGCGACCACGCCGCCGAGTGCCTCGAGAGCGGGCACCCGGTGCTGCTGGAGAGCTTCCTCGACGGGCCGGAGGTGTCGCTGTTCTGTCTCGTCGACGGCGAGACCGTGGTGCCGTTGCTGCCCGCGCAGGACCACAAGCGCGTCGGCGACGACGACGCCGGCCCCAACACCGGCGGCATGGGTGCCTACACGCCGCTGCCCTGGCTGCCCGCGGAGATGACCGCGCGCATCGTCGACGAGGTCGTGAAGCCCGTTGCTGCCGAGATGGTTCGGCGCGGTATCCCGTTCTCCGGTCTGCTGTACGCCGGCCTGGCGATCGGATCGGACGGACCTGCCGTCGTCGAATTCAACTGTCGCTTCGGTGATCCGGAGACCCAGGCGGTGCTGGCCCTGCTCGACTCTCCGCTCGGACAGGCGCTGCACGCGACCGCAACCGGGACGCTCGCCGATCTGCCGCCGCTGCAGTGGCGTGACGGTGCCGCGGTCACGGTGGTTGTCGCGGCCGAGAACTACCCCGGCAAGCCGCGCACCGGCGACGTCATCACCGGCGCCGACACCGACGGGGTGCTGCACGCCGGCACCGCGCGCAACGCCGACGGCGCCGTCGTCTCCTCCGGTGGGCGGGTGCTCGCGGTGGTGGGCACCGGCGCCGACCTCGCCGAAGCCCGCGACCAGGCCTACGCGCGGATCGCGGGCATCAAGCTCCCCGGTTCGCACTTCCGCAGCGACATCGGCCGCAACGCCCTCGAGGGCCGGATCAGCATCTGAGTTCCGCTCGCATCGTCCGTTCCCGATCACCCCGAATCGGTTGAGCGCGAACGGAACACGTGAGCGAATCCCGAGTCAGACCGCCAGGTTCCGTCCGAGGAACTCGACCTGCTCGGGAAGGACACTGCGCCAGTAACGGTTGGTGTGTCCGCCGGCCGCGGTCCCGAACGCGGCCGGCGGCCGGAGTCCGGCGGCCCACTGGCGCGTGTAGGTGTAGAACTGGTCGCTCGAGCCGATGTTGATCAGCAGCGGGATCTTCGCGAACTTCGGCTGCGCGCCGAACAGCGAGTTGGCCTGGTAGTCGGCGATGCCGTCGAAGGCGCGCGGCGGGAAGTTGCGCGGGTCGGCCCACATCGCGGGCGAGCTGACGGCCACGGCGGCGACGCGCGGTGCGCCCAGCATCGCGGCCAGACGCAGCGCACCGTAGCCGCCCATCGACCAGCCGAAGAGTCCGATCCGCTCGGTGGACAGGTTGAGTTTCGGGTCGCTCGCCAGCATTGGCAGGAACTCGTCGAGGACCATCGCGCCGCCATCGGTGCCGTCGGTGCGCCGGTGGTAGTAATTGCGCCCGATGTCGGCGGCCGCCAGAGCGAACGGCGCATTGCCTGCGTCGACGTACTGCTGCATCACGGTCTGCATCTCGAGCTTCGGCCCGAAGATCGATTTCTCGTTGGTGTTCAGCGCGTGCAGTACGACGACGACGGGCAGGGTGCCGGTCACGCCGTTGGGGCGGGCGACGGCCCACCTGGTGTCGCGCCCACCCATCCGCGCAGACCGGAAGCTGCCGGTGACCAGCGGCGGGCCCCCGGTGACCGGGGGTGGGGACGCCTCGACCGGCAGTTCGTCGTCGGCCCGGCCCTCCAGCTTGCGCGGCTGTACGGACGTCGGCGGGGTCGAACCCGAGCATGCGGCGACGCCGAGCGCAGCGGCGCCGAGTCCGGCGGCCAGGACAGCACGACGGCCGACGGGCGAGCGGCCGTTGTCGTCGGGCCTGCTGCGCTCGTCGGTATCGCTGGTCGGTGGTGTCACTCGGGTCATCGAGTCAACAGGGTAGTAGCCGACCCCCGGCTCGCCGCAACGGATCGTCGACCGACGCGCATCGATGTGAGGAATCTCCTCTCAGCTGTGCTGCCAGAAACCGGCGTGCACCTCCCGTGCGGCGTCGAGAGCGAACGGGCCGCGGACGACGATCGGCCGGCTGCCCGCCTCGAAGATCCGGCGGCACGGCATCGCCAGTGTCGGATTCGCCGGGTCGTCGCCGGTCATCTCCCGCAGTTCGTCCTCACCGAGTGCGTAGACGACCGTACCGATCCCGGCCCAGTAGATCGCTCCGGCACACATCGCGCACGGTTCGGTGCTGGTGTAGAGCGTCAGCCCGCCGCGGGTGACGAGGTCGAGGTGCCCGACCGCGCGTACGACGTTGGTCTCGGCGTGCCCGGTCGGGTCACCTGCGGTGTCGACGGTGTTCATGCCCTCGGCCACCACGCTGCCGTCCGGCGCGACCAGGAGCGAACCGAACGGGTGATCGCCGCGCGCGCGGGCCTCGGCGGCCAGCTCGATCGCGCGTCGGAGATGGGTGTCGTCGCGACTGTCGGTGGACATGTCCCCGATGGTCGCATGGGTCGCCGGTGATGCGGGCCCGGTGTGGGATGCGCGGCTCAGTGCTGCCCGACGAGCTCGCAGCTGAAGTCGATCGGCCGCGCGCGCCGGTCGAACTCCACGTGCGCCACCGACTCGCCGTCGGTGACGTCGCAGATCGGCGATCGGCCGCCGTCGGTGCCTGCCCGCCAGCTGATGTGCCATCCGCGCCGCGCGGCCATCCCGTGGATCGCCACCCGATGATCGTTGACCGCAAGAGATCTCATCACGGTCGGCATCGTCGTGGCGAAGTCGGCGAAGCTCGGCTCGGGGAGTGCGACGTCGTCGAGGAGGTACACGGCGAGTTCCCCGTCGTCGAGCCGTCCCGTCCAGTAGGGACTGATCCCGGTGCTCTCGACCGCGGCGGCGGCGACGATGTCGATCGCCTGCGCCCGGCAGTCGATGACCTCGTCGCGAGACAGGTTGGGCGGCAACGGTACCCGAGGCGTCGCGAAGTCGTCGACGCCGAATCGGGCGCCCACGTCCCGCAGCGCCGAGGCGGGGCCGGACGGTTCGCCGCGTGGATGGGCCCACCCCCACACGATCGCGTCCGCCTCGATCACCGCGATCAGGGTGGCGCGCGACCGGACCGAGTCGTGGTGCCCGTCTTGACCGGTGGGGGCGGTGGCGGTGAAGACGACGGCCCGCTCGGCGGGGTCGCAGCGCGCCTCGAAGCTGCCCAGCCGTTCGCGGAGGTGATCGGCGAACGCGACCTGTCGCAGACAGGTGTAGAGCGCCGCGTAATCGGCGACAGCGTGGAGGCCGTCGAACTGCATGCGCTCACGGTAACCGCGGGCCCGGTCGTCGTACCCCGGTGTCCGATGTCCGACTGACGCCCCCGGTCGCGCGTTGTCGGAGGTCAGCGGACTTATACGGGAATCAGACTGTGTGTGCATCGCTTTGGTGAAAGCGATACGGCGGTACCGGCCCTTTGGCAGCATGAACATCCATGATGACCTCGGCGGCGACACCGAAGGGTGTGCGGCGGCGGTCTCGATTGATCGAGGCTGCCGGCGAGCTGTTGCTCGAAGGCGGCTTCGACGCCGTACGTCATCGCGCGGTGGCCGAGCGGGCGCAACTCCCGCTGGCGTCGACGACCTACTATTTCGGCTCCCTCGATGACTTGATGGCCGAGGCCGCCGCCCACCTGTGCGCCCACGACGAGACCGCAGTCTCCGCCCGCTGCAACGCTCTTCCGCGCCGGCATCGCGGGAGCACGGCGACGGCGGCCGCGCTCGCCGACGTCTTCGTCGGCTCCGACACGACACTCCAGCAACTGTCCGCGCGGTACGAGATGATCGCGCTCGCGGCGCGTCACCCCCTTTTGCGCGACGTCGTCGCCGCGCGCGGACAGTCGCTGGCGTTTCATCACTGCGAGGTCCTGGTCAAATCTCACCGCGTCGCCGACCCGGTGCACATCGCGCAACTGATCGGCATCGAGGACGGTGCCATCGTCGGCGCGCTGGCCCAGACCGCGGTCCGGCCCGTCGATGCGGTGCGCGACGCACTGCTCGATGTCGTCGACGTCCTCGCCCCACGTGAGTGACCGCGACGAACCTCGCGAATAGGCCGCGCCATCGGGGCGACGATGACACGATGGGGCGTCAGGTCACCGACGGGGAAGGGGATCGAGTGTCGGGACGACGCTGGATGGTGAGGATCGGGGTCGCGCTCGGCGCGGCGGTGATGAGCACGACCGCGCTCCTGGTGCCGTCGGCACAGGCGGCGCCGGCCGGCCGGGTCGATGCATCGGTCCCGCTCTCCTCGGCGGTCTACGGCACCGGCTGTACGTATCCGCTGACCGTGGCCGTCAACTCCTCGGGCTGGGTGGAGTTCTTCGAGGTCAAGGCGGGCTTGCCGCCGCGCTTCGTGGGACGCGACCTGCCCCAGGGTGCGCTCGCCTCCACCACCTGGGTCCCGCAGCGCATCGGTGACAAATACCTGTACGCGGTGCAGAACGGGAAGGTCTCCCAGCCGACGTTCGTCCGCGTTCGCCAGGGCTACGGGTCGAACGGATCGTGCGTGGCCTTCTGACGCCGACCGACGTCTCACCGCAGGCGGCCCGAGCAGGGTTTCGGTCTGACCTCGGTCGCGACCTACACTGGGCGGGTGTCGAAGCCCGTCATCGCCAACGTCCTGGCCAGTCGCTATGCCTCCGCCGATCTCGCCGAGCTGTGGTCGGCGAGCACCAAGATCGAACTCGAACGGCGGCTGTGGATCGCGGTCCTCAAAGCCCAACGTGACCTCGGCATCGACGTACCGTCCGACGCCATCGCCGACTACGAGCGCGTCGTCGACCAGGTCGACCTTGCCTCGATCGCCGAACGTGAACGGGTCACCCGCCACGATGTGAAGGCCCGGATCGAGGAGTTCAACGCCCTCGCCGGTCACGAGCAGATCCACAAGGGCATGACGAGCCGGGACCTCACCGAGAACGTCGAGCAGCTGCAGATCCTACGATCGCTCGAACACGTCCATGCGCACGGGGTCGCGGTGCTCGCCCGCATCGTCGCCCTCGCCGCCGACTATTCGTCGACGGTCATGGCCGGACGCAGCCACAACGTCGCCGCCCAGGCCACCACTCTCGGCAAGCGATTCGCCTCGGCCGCCGACGAACTCATGATCGCGCTCACCCGCCTGCGCGAGCTCATCGACCGTTATCCGCTGCGCGGTATCAAGGGGCCGATGGGCACCTCGCAGGACATGCTCGACCTCCTCGGCGGGGATGCGGTCAAGCTCGCCGACCTCGAGAACCGCGTCGCCGATCACCTCGGGTTCGCGCGCTCGTTCACCTCGGTCGGCCAGATCTACCCCCGTTCACTCGACCACGACGTGGTGTCCGCCCTCGTGCAGGTGGCCGCGGCGCCCTCGTCGCTGGCCCACACCATCCGGCTGATGGCCGGCCACGAGCTGGTGACCGAGGGCTTCCAGCCCGGCCAGGTCGGCAGCTCGGCGATGCCGCACAAGATGAACACCCGCAGCTGTGAGCGCGTCAACGGACTCGCCGTCGTGCTTCGGGGATACGGCTCGATGGCCGCGGAACTGGCCGGGGCGCAGTGGAACGAGGGTGACGTCTTCTGCTCGGTCGTCCGTCGGGTGGCTCTGCCCGATGCCTTCTTCGCGATCGACGGCCTGATGGAGACCTTCCTGACCGTTCTCGCCGAGTTCGGCGCATACCCGGCGGTGATCGCCAACGAACTCGACCGCTATCTCCCGTTCCTGGCGACCACCAAGGTCCTGATGGCCGCGGTGCGCGCCGGCGTCGGCCGGGAGACCGCACACGAGGCGATCAAGGAGAACGCGGTCGCGGTGGCGCTCGCCATGCGCGAGGAGGGACGCGAACCCGATCTCCTCGACCGGCTGGCCGCCGACGACCGCATCCCGCTCGACCGCGCCCAGCTCGAGGAGTTGCTGGCCGACAAGACCGCCTTCGTGGGTGCCGCCGAGCAGCAGGTCGCCGACGTCATCGCGGCTGCGGAGAAGATCATCGGGCAGTACCCCGACGCCGCAGGCTACTCCCCGGCGCCGATTCTGTAGTAAGCCTGCGCACCTCACTTCGGTCCGCCGGCGTCGGAGTGCCTGGTACTCCTGCTCCCTGAGGTGCGAGCGTGCGTGTTCGACCCTGCTCCCTGAGGAGCGCCCGGAGCTTGCGGAGGGTGCGTCACGAAGGGTCTGCCACGCATCTCACCAGGACCCTTCGTGACGCTCGCAAGCTCGCTCCTCAGGGAGCGGGGGTCTGTCGTGTTCCACGACAGCCGCCAGGCCGCGGGTACTGAGGAGCGAGCGAAGCGAGCCACGAAGGGGCTGGCGAGTCGTCTCACCAGACCCTAATGGGGGTGGATCGGTGTCCTGGAGGGGATGCTGGTCGTGTGAGCCTTCCTGGTCGGTGACCACTGCCAGGCCCTGAAACGGTGTCGGATTTCTACTCGAAGACCGTGGCCCGGCCGGG
>NZ_JAKRFE010000013.1:0-139086 GCF_022348225.1 Gordonia sp. McavH-238-E | reverse complement strand
CATCGCCTACACCCTCAACAACCGTCCTAGAAAAGTCCTTGGATGGAAAACTCCCGCCGAAGTCTTTGGCGAACAACTACACTCGCTACAACAACCCAGTGTTGCATCGACCGATTGAACGCGCCCAGTACACATCGGTTACACTGACTGAGCGGCTGCGGCTCGAAGACATCGCCGCGTCGATCGGGTCGGTCGGGGACGCCTACGACAACGCTCTGGCCGAGTCGGTGAACGGGCTGTACAAGACCGAGTGCATCCGGACCACGATCTTCCACTCCGGCCCGTACCGGACGATCTCCGACGTCGAGTTCGCGACCGCTGGTTGGGTCGACTGGTACAACAACAGCAGGCTGCACTCGAGTATCGGCCAGATTCCCCCGACCGAGTTCGAAACGCTCCACTACGCTGGCCTCGGCCCCGAGGACCAGCCCACGTTGGAGGCGGCACAAAACCCTAGGGTGATTCACCCAGCCGATCTTTCCCATGCTCCCGGGCACCCCGCAACGGGCCAGCCACGACTATGTGCGCAACGGCACCTCCAGTCTGTACGCGGCGTTGGACATCGCGTCGGGAAAAGTGATCGGTTCGCTTCACTCACGGCATCGGGCAACAGAATTCATCGGGTTTCTCCGCAAGATCGACGCCGAGGTGCCCGACGAGCTCGACGTCCACCTGGTCATGGACAACGCCTCTACCCACAAGACGCCCGCGGTCAAACGATGGCTGACCTCGCACCCACGATTCGTTGTCCACTTCACCCCGACGAGCTCATCCTGGATGAACCTCGTCGAACGCTGGTTCGCCGAACTGACCACCAAGAAGCTCCAACGCTCCACCCACCGCACCGTGAGAGCGCTCAACGCCGACATCAGAGCATGGATCGAGACCTGGAACGACAACCCCCGCCCCTACGTGTGGGTCAAGACCGCTGACCAGATCCTCGACTCCATCGCCCACTACTGCACACGAATTAATGACTCAGAACACTAGCGGGAATTATGTCATAACGTAGGTTATCGGCGAATCTTGGAGAAAATCAGGTCATTTCGTCATCAATGACGAAACTGTGGAGCAATCACGAACCGTTCGGCCGTCGAGGCGTTCTCCAAGCTGATCCTGCGGAACGAGTACACCCTCTCCGACGTCGAGAAGGTCATCGCCGGGGACACCGATGCCGTCGACGTGCCACCCGACTAGACCCCGTCCAGCGGTGGGCCGCGACCTCTCACGGTCGCGGCCCAGCGCCCCGGCCCCGCTCACACCCGCCACCTCGAGGAACCATCGTGACCATCACCGCCGAACTTTTCCCCCGCTGCGCCCTGCCCGGCTGCGCGATCCCCACCGACACCCAGGGCCACCCCTGCAGACAATGCCGCCGTGACCTCGGAACCCTCGTGCGCCACAACCCCGGCGGCCGCCGACGCCCAAACCGGCCGCGACCACGACGTCGCCCTGGCCTACCGGGCTTAAGAACAGCTACGCATCGCCGACGCCGCCGAACAACGCATCGCCCTCCAGATCGGTCAGCGCGAGAAGCCCGGACAGTCCAGTTGGCTGTGCGAGAAACGCCGAAGGTGTGACATTCTGTCCGTTCCGTACCCGAGGAGTGCGAACGTTCTGTAGGTATCGCGCGACGGGCGGTGCGACCACCATGGATGCACTGCGCATCGTCGCGCGCCATGCCCGAACGCACCCCGCCCAATCGGGGGCCGACACTTCCTGGACGGACTCCATGACCGCACTCGACGCCGCGACCCCGTCGGCACCCGGACCGGGCCATTCGGGCCCGCAGGCCGAGGCCGAACTCGAACTGATCCCCGAGTCCGCGAAGACCCATGACGTGCGCGGACAGTTCTGGATCTGGGCCGGTGCGAACATCGCGCCGATCAACTGGGTGCTGGGTGCACTCGGCGTCACGATGGGCCTCGGGCTGTGGGAGACGGTGGCGGTCCTCGTCGTCGGCAATGCCATCGGCATGACCATCTTCGGCGTCTTCGTCGTCATCGGTCAGCGCACCGGGGTCACCGGAATGGTGCTGTCGCGAGCCGTCTTCGGACGCCGCGGCGCCTACGTTCCCGCCGCCGTCCAGGCCCTGGTCTGCATGGGCTGGTGCGCGGTCAACACCTGGATCGTTCTCGACTTGGTGATGGCGCTGCTCGGCGAGATGGGACTCGTCGACCCGGACCTCGACAACAACGCCGCACGGATCGTCGTGGCCGCGGTCATCATGGGGATGCAGGTGACGATCGCGTGGTTCGGGTACCGGGTGATCTCCGCGTTCGAACGATGGACGGTGCCTCCGACGGTCGCGATCCTGCTCGTCATGACCGTCGTCGCGTGGGTCGGCCTCGACGTCGACTGGGGACAGACGACCGCTCCGGAGCTCACGGGATCGGCCCACATCGGCGCGATCACGGCGGTGATGACCGCGATCGGCATCGGCTGGGGTCTGACGTGGATCGGTTACGCCGGCGACTACTCGCGCTTCGTGTCCCGGGACGTCCCGTCGCGCAGGCTGTTTCTCGCCAGTGCACTCGGGCAGTTCATCCCGGTCGTCTGGCTCGGAGTGCTGGGTGCGTCCCTGGCGACATTGAGCGACTCCGCCGACCCGGGTGAGATCATCGTCGACGCCTACGGCGTTCTCGCACTGCCGGTTCTGTTGCTGGTGATCCACGGACCGCTCGCGACCAACATCCTCAACATCTACACGTGCACGGTGTCGACGCAGGCGCTCGACATCCGCGTCGACCGGCGCGTGCTGAACCTGATCATCGGCGTCGTGGCGATGGCGGTCGTCGTCTACTTCGTGCTCAATAGCGACTTCGCGACCACCATCGACTTCTGGCTGGTGTCGATCGTCGGCTGGTTGAGCCCTTGGGGCAGCGTTGTTCTCGTGCACTGGTTCCTGATCGCGCGGCAACAGATCGACGCCGAGAGTCTGTTCGCCACACCGGCGGACAGCGTCCTGCCGATGGTCCGGCCGACCGCCCTCGTCGCACTCGCTCTCGGTGTCACCGCGACCTGGATGTTCATGTACGGGATGCTGCCGGCACTGCAGGGGCCGGTTGCGGTCGCACTGGGCGGGATCGACCTGTCGTGGCTCGCCGGGGCAGTCGTTGCCGGCACCTCCTACTGGACCATGGAGAAACTCACCGCGCCACGCGCTGCCTGAAGCCCGTCCCGCCAGAGCCGTGGCGGTCGGCGGCGACGACGGGCGAAAGCCGCCTGCCGCATCAGGTCGTCGACTAGGGTTCGGCGCAGTGGAGGCAACGCGGCCTCCTGGTGAGGAGGTTCCATGGCCACCGTCCACACCGCGACCGGCCCGATCGATTCCGCTGACCTCGGGAACGTGTTGGTGCACGAGCATGTGTTCGTCGTCGGCGAGGAGTTCCGGCAGAACTATCAGGACGATTGGGACGAGGACGAGAAGGTCGCCGAAGCTGTCCGCGACCTGACCGAACTGAAGGAACTCGGGATCGACACGATCCTCGACCCGACGGTTCTCGGTCTCGGCCGGTACATCCCACGCATCCAGCGGATTGCCGAACAGATAGACCTCAACATCGTCGTCGCGACCGGGTTGTACACCTACAACGACATCCCGTTCCAATTCCACTACGCGGGACCGGGAATGCTCTTCGACGTCCCGGAGCCGCTGGTCACCCTGTTCACGAAGGATCTCACCGAGGGCATCGCGGACACCGGTGTGCGGGCGGCTTTCCTCAAGTGCGCCATCGAATCCCAGGGACTGACACCGGGTGTCGAGCGCGTGATGCGCGCGGTGGGACAGACCAGCGCCCAGACCGGCGCGCCCATCACCGTGCACACCGATCCGCACAGTCAGTCGGGACTGGTCGCCCAGAAGGTCCTGGCCGAGGAAGGGGCCGACCTGACGAAGGTCGTCATCGGCCACTCCGGAGACAGCGTCGACCTCGACTACCTGATGAAACTCGCCGACGCCGGTTCCGTTCTCGGCATGGATCGTTTCGGGCTCGACCTCCTCCTGCCGTTCGACGAGCGCGTGAACACGGCCGCCGAACTGTGCAAGCGCGGCTATGCCGACCGCATGGCCCTCGCGCACGACGCCGCCTGCTTCATCGACTGGTTCGACCACGAGGCCAAGAAGCAGGCACTCCCGAAGTGGAACTATCGGCACATCAGTGAAGAGGTGTTGCCGGCACTACGGGAACGCGGGGTGAGCGAGGCCGACATCACGACGATGCTCGTCGACGTGCCGCGACGCTACTTCGAGTAGCGGCGCGACACGGCGACAGGGTCAGCGCAGGCTGCTCTGGTACCGGCGCATCCCGCGGAGCCACCGGTCGTAGTCGGCGCCCTTCTGCCGGTACATCTCGAGGACCTCGGGGTGGGGGAGGATCAGGAAGCGTTCGTCGGCGACGGCGTCGAGCACGATCGCGGCCACCGCCCCGGGCGTGAGCACCGTGCCCGCGGTCTCCACGGCGCGCTGCATCAGTCGTTGCTCCTCGGTGGCGGAATCACCGTCCGGCCGCAGCAGTTTGGTGTCGACGCCCATCGGGCAGAGGCAGCTCACCCGGATGCCGTCGTCGCCGTGGGTGATGTTGAGCCACTCCGCGAAGCCGACCGCCGCGTGCTTGGTGACCGAGTACGGGGCATTGCCGATCTGCGTGAGCAGACCCGCGGCCGACGCCGTGCTGACGAAGTAGCCGGTCCCTCGTTCCACCCACTCCGGGACGAGGCGCCGAGCTGCTCGGATGTGGGCGCGGAGATTGACGTCCAGCGTGAGATCCCACACCGCCTCGGCGGTGTCGACACCGCCACCCACACCCACGCCGGCATTGGCGAAGTAGAGATCGACCGGGCCGAACGTGTTCTCCGCCAGCCGAACCGCGGCGTCGATGTGCTCGTCGGATGAGGCGTCGCCGCCGATCGCGGTCGTCGAATCCCCCAGTGAGTCGGCGACGGCCAGGGCGCCGGACTCGTCGAGATCGGTGACGACGACCCTCGCGCTCGCATCGACCAGCGCATGCGCGATCGCCGCGCCGATACCCGCACCGCCACCCGTGACGATGGCCACCTTGCCTGCGACGTCCATGGATCTCCTTCGATCGCCGATGTGTGGGGTCCAGAGTTACCAGACGCGAGGGCGAAATCCCGCTCCCTGAGGTGCGAGGAGCGCAAGCGACGAGCCTCGAAGGGTCCCGACAGCAGTCACGAGACTCGAAGCCGATGACTTTTCCGCCGCCCCACGGTCTGACATCGTGACGTTCACCGCGAAGAGACGAGAGGCCACACCATGGGAAAGATCCACGTCCACGAATTCATCACCCTCGACGGCAGCTACGAGGACCCGAGCTTCACGATGCCGTATGGATTCGCCGACGGGATGGGCGAGCTGCTCGGCTCCTTCATGTCCGACTGCACCGGAATCCTGCTCGGACGCAACACCTTCGAGATGTTTGCCCCGGCCTGGGCGCACCGGACGGTCGAGGACGATCCCGGTGCGCCGTTCTTCAACGACACCACCAAGTACGTGGTGTCCTCGACCCTCGACGACGCGGCTGCCTGGCAGAACTCGGAGATCATCGGCGCCTACGACGCCGACCGGATTCGCGAACTCAAGAAGGATCGCGACCTCTACATCAGCGGCAGCGGCACCCTCGTGCGGGCGTTGCTGCGCGACGAGCTCATCGACGAGCTGCACCTGCTGGTGTACCCCGTGGTCCTGGGGAGCGGTGCCCGCCTCTTCGACGGTCTGGCCGATCTGCCTCTCACGCTCGTCGGCACAGACGTCTTCGACAACGGCGTCGTACACCTCTCGTACAGCTCCACCGACTGAGCGGTCGCGATCCTCGGCGGAGATGGCGCCGGAGTTCGTCGAAGGCGCAGCGGCCCTTCGTGGCTCGTCGCTTGCGCTCCTCGCACCTCAGGGAGCAGAGGGGGTCGCTCCTTTCGGACTAGGGAGCAGGGGGGCGTTGCGACGGCCCCGATGCCCCGTCGGCGAGGTCCATGGCGCTGAGGAGCAGGCGGGCGACGCGGGCGTAGGCCTGGTGCTCGGCCTCGCACAGTGCGATCTCCTCGTCGCCGAGCTCGGCATTGCGGGCTGTCGTCAGATTGTCCATCCACTCGCGCATCTCGGCGGCACAGATGTCGAAGAACTCGTGCACACGCTCCCGATCCCGGTGGCACGCCGCGAGAACCGTCGTCGGGGACAGCTTGTTGTCGAGCTTCTGGTTGACCCGCAGGAGACTGAGCAGGGCGCCGGGCAACCGATCGCCGCGGCCGCGATGATCCAGTTTCGGCTGGCTGCCGAGCCGCCTGATCATGTCGCCGCGGGCCGACCTGGCGAAGTCGTCCCAGCGCCGGAGGGCGGCATCGAGGTTCGCGGGACTGAACACCGCGACGTCGATCCGGCGCTGCGCGTACACGAGTCCGTTGCGCACGACCACCGCGACTTCGGGCCATCGCGGGGAGAACTCCGCGACCACCATCCCGAGCAGCGAGGGTGCGGGCACCGACGAGCTGAGGATGGTCACGATCTCCAGCGAGCGGGCATCTCGGGTCGGTCGTAGCAGCGAGGTGCCCGTCGACCGCAGGAAGATGGCCTTGCGCGGACTGACCACGGCGGGACGGCCCGCCGCGGTCATCGCGGCGCGGACCAGTTCGACGAGATGGTCTTTCGACTGCGGGATCACCCCGCCCTCCGCGGGGGCGTCGACGAATCGGGGCGGCGCGGTGAAGCGGAGTGTGTCGGCGTCGGTGATGCGTACGGTGTCGTCGGGATCCTCGCCGACCACGCGGCTCGACTCCGATGACCGGGCCTGGTCCCGCTCGGCGTCGAGATCGTCTGCGGGCAGAGGTGAGTGGTGGCGGGCGAAGGACGGGTCGCCGATGCTGACGAATGACGGATGGATGACACCCCACACCTCGCGCAGGGCCCGCACGGCGGCGTCGGCGAGGTCGGCGAACCGGAGGGGGTCGACCTCGAAACAGAAGGCGCTCCGACCTTCGAGCCGACACCAGCCGCGGTCGACGATGTAGGTGGCCTGTCGCATCCACCGGTCCTTGTCGGTCCAGGTGAGGTCACCCGCGGAGATGGTGCAGCGGAGGCGTTCGGTCGACCCGAGGGTTCCGGTCACCGCAAAGGTCATCCGTCGACGCCATCCCCCGGCGGCCGCCTCGACGATGGCGAGACTCTGACCCGGCAGGAGGCGTGGCACCCGGACCGCGAGAGTGTCGGCGAAGTCCCGCCAGGCCGCCTCGAGGACGGCGTCGAAGTCGGGGGACATGCGGGTTCCTCCTGGGCGGGACGTACGCGGACCGGATCCGAATAGTACGACGCGGAGCAGACACCCGGGGCGACACCCGCGACAGAACTAGCGGGGTGCCGAGTGCTCGACCGTCTCGTCGAAGACGGGGTGCCAGGGAAGGCTGTGCGCGGCGTAGTCGGCGCTCGTCGGCGCGGCCCGCGGCACCGGTTCACCGGTCATCGACCTCCACGCGATCGAGTTGACGATGCGGACCGTGGCGGCGTCGGAGATCGTCGGGTGCCAGGTGTCGACGGACTCGAGCGGACCCGTCACGAGCGGCGCGGCGAGGCGGGGATGCGCTCGTTCTCGTTCGGCTCGGGAGATGTCGCAGAGCACGCAGGTGCCGGGCGCCGACGGACGATGGCGTCGTCGCCGGGCCCACGCGTCGGCGCGCATCGGGATGACGGCCAGCTGCACGAGCGTCCCGAGTCGGCCGCCGTCCCCGACGGTGTGCGTCGAGGGGGCGAGGAACTGCTGATCGTCGAATCCACCGCCGGCCGGCCCCCGGTGCGAGGCGAGCGACGGTTGCGTGGGGACTTCGAGATAGTCGCCGGCGTCGAAGTCCGGCACCCCGGTGAACACCTCACCGCTGATCGCGTTGACACCGTCGACGCCGACCATCACCAGGAACGGATGCAGGTGCGGCGAGGAGAAATCCAGCCAGGTGGCCTCGGACTGCCACATCGGGATCGTCGCGTGTGCGTCCCCGTCGGGAGAGCCCTGGGCGAGGCGCAGGGCACCGTCGCCGCCGGCCGAGCCGCATCCTCCGACCGGGTCGGGGGTCCGCAGCGTTCGCTGGAACGTGACGTGCAAGCGCGCGTCGCGACCGAGTTCGGGAAAGGTGAACGTGAGCGCGCCGCGATCAGTGGTGATGGCCATGCGAGGGCTCCGATCGGTGACGCGAACCGCTGAGGGTGGCCTAAAGAATTGAACGCCTCGCCGGCCGCCGGCGCGATGGGCGGCGTCGAAAATCGTCCGCGCAGACTACGTGCGCCGATGATTCGGATCCCGATTTGCCGGTATCACTTGGCTGATGAGCTGCTGTCCGCGGTGTCGTCGTCGGACAGCACGACGACGCGGAGAGCGGCCCGCAGGTTGTGCGTGGTCGCCTTCCAGGTGTCGGCCTCGTGACGACACGCATCGGCCTCCACCGAGTCCGACGCGGCGGCCGCGTCGACCGCCGAGCGCCGCCACGTGAGGTGCTGTTCTTCGCTGGTGTGGATGTAGGAGAGGATGTCGGCCTGGTTGTAGCGGCAGATCTTGGCGACCTCGCGGGCGCTCAACGACCGGCCGTCCGGGTCGAGCTCGAGCAGGGTCTGCAGGGCGTCGGGGAGCCGGCCGTCGTTCCGCGCGGTCAGGGGTGTGTCCTCGCAGATCTTGGCGATGACGGACGGTGCGCAGTCGGCGAGGAACGAGAACCACTCGGCCAGGGCCGAACTGAGGTTGTGCGGGTGGAAGACCGCGCACTCGACGGTCAGCGTCGCGAAGACCTCGTTCTCGAGCAGGTGCACGCGCACCGCCGAACCCATGGTCGGCTGGGCGGCGACGATGTCGGCGGCGCGCCGGCGGTCGGTGATGTCGCCGGCCAGGCGAGCGAAGAACTCGAGCCGCGGGGCGTCACTGCGCGGACTCAACCACGACGAGACCGGCTTGGTGGGCAGGGCGATGTCACCGTCGGCGTCGGTCTGGATGCGGCAACCGGTGAGGTCTTCGAGCGAGCCGACGAGCAACGCGCGCAGATGGTCGGCGTCGAAGGGCTGGACCGCGACCTCGATCCGGGGTTCGGGGCGAGCGGCGGGGGAATGGTCGAGGAACGCGGGGTGCACGACCTCCCAGACCTGACGCAGCGTCAGCACCGTCACGTGCGCGAGCTGATCCACGCGGCGTCGGCCGACCTCGAAGATGTGGGTGCCGTTGCGCAGGCGCCGCCAGCCGAGAGAGGCGAGCATGGTCACGTGCTCGGCGAAGTACTCCGGGGTGGGATGCAGGTCGATGTCGTCGATCGTGCAGCGCAGCCGACGTGAACCGGTGATCGTGAACCGCAGCGTCCCGTGGGGTCCCTCCGGGATCATCGGGTCCTGCTGGATCGTGAGGGTCTCGCCCGGCTCGAGATGCGACAGGCGATCGCCGACGTGCAAGGCGAACGTGCGCCAGGCGTCGTCGATGTTCGAGTCCACGGTGAAGTCGGTCATGTCGACTCCCTTCCTCGTGCGCTGACGAGCATGCGCATTGTGCAGCGATGTCGGGATCGGGAGCACGCTCCACCGAGCTGTTCGACGGCCGGCCCCGAACCCGCCTCGGAGTTCAGGTTAGGTGACCTGGCCGACAGACTTGGTCGGTTGAACAGACCCCGCGATGAACTCGTTGCCCGAACCGTACTCCAAGGTCGGTGACCCGGCTGAGTCAGGCACAGGTTGTCAACCGACAACGAGTAGTTGTGTCCCCAGCCTTGGGGACACGCACTCGGACCGCCGCTCAGACGCTGAGCCGCTGATGCCAGCGCAACGTCACCGAGGTCCCGTCGGGCCCGCTGGTGACGTCGGATGCGTCACTGAGCGCCGAGATCAATGCGAGGCCGCGCCCGCGATAGGGCGACGACGAGGCATCGGATTTCCAGCGCCCCGAGTCGGTGACCGTGACCTCCAGCGATTCGTCGCGCGTCACGTGGGCGCGAACCCCGATGGCACGGGACCGCGTGGCGGAGGACTGGGCGGCGGAGGGCTGAGGGCCGGGCGAGGGCACGTCAGCGGCGTACGCGTGCTCGGCCGCGTTGGCCACGGCCTCGTAGACCGCGAGGACGATGTCGCTGCGACGTTCGGCGTCCACGTCGAGCGTCGCGTCCAGCCACCGTGTGAAGTGCTGCCGAAAGAGGTGGGCGGACTCGGGCGTGGCTGCCACCGACAGCGTCAGGCCGCCGTCCGAGTCCTCGGGGCGCGGGTGGGCCGATGAAATCCGGACCATCGGCGTCTAACCAGCCGGACGGTCGGCCAGCCCCTCTGTGGTGGTCATGGCCGTGACCGCGTCGTTCAGTGTCGGGTAGAGCACCATCGTCTGGTCGAGTCCCATCACGGTGAGGGGCCGTGTGGTCGCCGGTCCGGCGGCCACGACCCCGAACATGCCTCTCGGCGCGATGGCCTCATGGGCGGCGACGAGCGCTGCCATGCCCGCCGAGGCGAGGAATTCGGTGGTGGTCAGGTCGATGATCAGACCGTCCGGTTGCCCGCTCAGCGCCTGGGAGACCGCCTCGGACAACTGCGGAGCGGTGAGCACGTCGATGCTGCCCTCCACGGTCAGGATCACCAGCTGCTCGTGCGCCGCGGACACCACCGTCATCAGGGCGCGTCCGGCACTCAGGCCGTTGTCGTCGACGATCACAGCGTCAGGATGTTCTGCCTGCATCGGTGGTGGCCCTCTCTACGGGGGACTACAGCAGGCCGGTGTGCGGCCCCGTCCCGGCGATACGTATGACGGCAGTTGCTCAACCGGTGCCGTCCATCGTGCCATGGGACGCCGTCGCGTCGGTACCGGGGTGAGCGAGAGATTTACCGAGTGATGAGTGACTACTTGCCGAAGAGCCGGTCGAGGAACGGGATCGTGTCGGCTTGCGACCGAACCAGTGTTCCGCTGTGGTCACTCGGATAGGTCCGGAAGGTCACCGGTTGGCCGTTGGCCGCCAGCGTCGCGGCGTACGCCGCGGTGGTGGGATACGGCACGTCGGTGTCCAGCAGGCCGTGGCCCATGAAAAACGGCTTGTCGAAACCTTTTTCGGGCATGCCGAGGTAGTCGGCGAGGGTCGCCGAGAAGTTCGGCAGGCTGGTCAGCGGAGCGGAGAAGTAGTCGCCGACGGAGACTCCCCGGAGCTGCTCCTCGAACTCGCCGACACACTGTGTCTCGGCGAGCGCCACATACTTCCGGCCGGTCGGCGTGAGGATGCGATCGATGCCGAGTTCGGGGTGTGCGTACCGGAGGCCGGCTGTGATGTAGCTGAGGTAGGCGGTCAGCGCGGGTGTGATCGCCACCGGCGGTACGCCCGGGCCGGCGATCTGGACGAGGCGTTCGATGTAGGCCGGCGTACCGGTGCCCACGGCGCCGCGGTAGTCGAGTGCGGGACCGCCGAACTGCGTGGCGTAGCGCGCGGTGTAGATCGCCGCGCCGCCGCCCTGCGACTGCCCGACCGCCGCCCAGGATCGTGACAACCGCTGTGCGGCAGGCAGAGTCGCGGAGAACTCGCGACCCGCCCGCACCATGTCGACGACATTGTGGGCCGTGGTCCGGCCGTCGAGGTAGGCATGCAGGCCGGGGGTGCCCAGGCCGGCGTAATCGCTGGCGACGATGGCGTATCCCTGCTGCATCCACTTGGCCAGGTACGGCAGGTCGCGCTCCGGGAGGCCTGGTCCCCGGACCGACGGCGCGCAGTCGTCGCCGATCCCGGAGGTCCCGTGGGCCCACGAGATCACCGGCCAGCCGCCGGGCGGGGCGGTGCCCTCGGGGATGAAGACGGTCCCGGTGCTCAGCGCGTTGTTCCCGAACGTGTCGGTGGTGACGTAGGTCAGGACGGTGGCGTCGGCGGACCCGGGTACCCAGAACTGCGGCGCCAGCGGTCGCGACGAGACGACCGAACCGGTGTCGCCGAGAGTCGACGGTGAGGCGATCGCCGGACCGGCGGCGAGGGTCCCGGGCGCGCCGGAACTCCCGATCACGACGGCCGCACACGCGGTGAATGCCAGAACCCTGCGATGCCATCGAGTCACGGTCCTCACCGTACTGCGGACGAGTCCCGGTCGTCGATTCGCTCGCGTACCCCGTTGCTGCGCAGTCATTTCGGTGAGCGGTACCGGATTCAGTGAGCGAGGCCGGTGGCCGCGCCAATACGCTGGGTCGGACAATCCCGACAGACAGGTGCCACGACATGGCGTTGCAGACGGTCGACCTGCCGGCTCCGGCGGAGATGCGATCCAGGTGGGCTGCCTACGCAGCTCTCCTGGCGGTACGAGGAGAACGCTGGGCGCAGGGCGCGCATGCGACGCCGGACGGGTGGCACTACGACGACGGTGGCGGCAACTGGGTCGACGTGGTGCTGGTCGGTGCCGACCGGGCGGTGCTCGTCGGCCACGATCACGAGTACTCCGAGACGTACTTCCGCGAGGGCGCCACATATTTCGGCGAGTCGGAGACCGACCTGCTCGGCGGCGCGCCGCCGTGGTGGGAACCGGCCATCGCGTCTCACCTCGAGAGGCAACGCACCGACGGCATGTGGATCGGATTCGTCTACGGTTTCGACGGCCGATGGACCCGATCCGGTTACGACCTCGCCGACGGTTTCACCAGTGTCGGGCTCCCGTTCACCGATGACCAGAAGACCGTCGATGCGCTCGACGATCTGCTGGCGAACTGGTTCGTCGAACTGCGACTGCCGCCCCCGGCCGACATCCGTGCCCGTGTGCGGGAGATCATCGAGCCCGGGGCGGAGGTGACCGCGGCGGTTCTGCAACGGATACTCGGACCGGCGGGCGCACACGCCGACATCCCCGGGGCAGTGGCTGCGGCGCAACGGTTCTGACGATGTCAGGCCCGGCGCGCCGCACGTCCGTCACTGCGAGCGCAGCTCCCGCTTGAGCAGTTTACCGCTCTGATTGCGGGGGAGCTCGTCGACGAACCGCACCTTCTTCGGGACCTTGAACGGCGCGAGCCGGGACCGGACGTGCTCGATCAGTTCCTCCTCGGTCACCGACCGGCCGTCCCGCACCACGACGACCGCGGTGATGGCCTCGATCCACTTCTCGTCCGGCTCGCCGATGACGGCCACCTCCGACACCGCCTCATGGGTGTAGACGGTGTCCTCGACCTCGCGTGAGGCGACCAGGATGCCGCCGGTGTTGATCACGTCCTTGATGCGGTCGACCACGGTGATGAAGCCCTCGGCATCGCGGGTGACGAGGTCGCCGGAGTGGAACCAGCCGTCTCGGAACGCCTCCTCGGTGGCGGCGGGGTTGTCCCAGTACCCGCGGCAGAGTTGCGGCGAACGATAGAGGATCTCGCCGGGGACCCCGGGCTCGACGTCGTTCCCGTCGGTGTCGACGACGCGCGTCTCGACGAAGAACACCGGGCGACCGCACGACGACGGCCGGTCCTCGTGTTCCTCCGGGCGCAGAACCGTTGCGAGCGGGCCGATCTCGGATTGCCCGAAGCAGTTGTAGAACTGCATGCCGGGGAACTGGTCGCGGAGCCGGTTCAGCACGGTCACCGGCATGATCGACGCGCCGTACTGCGCCTTGCGCAAGGAGGACAGATCGCTGGTGGCGAGGTCGGGATGATTGGCCAGCGGAACCCACACGGTCGGAGCGAGGAACAGCGAACCGATGCGGTCGGCCTCGACGCGCCGCAGGATCTCCGGGATGTCCGGCGTGGCCATGAGTCGGACGGTCGCGCCCACGGAGAGGTACGGCAGCATGAAGACGTGCATGCCCGCCGAGTGGTAGAGCGGCATGGCGATCAGCGGATTGTCCTCGGCCGTGAAGTCCAGCGCGATGACCGACGAGACGTACTCGCTGATCAGTGCGGCGTGGGACATCATGGCGCCCTTGGGCTTCGACGTGGTCCCCGAGGTGTACAACAGCTGCGCGAGGTCGTCACCCGAGGCCTGGGAGTCGAATGCGGCGGGCGGTTCGGATGCGGCCGACGCGAGCAGCGAATCGTCGGCGTCACGCAACGGGACGACCGCCTCGACGTCGGCGAGATCGCCGCGGATCTCCTCGACCCGCTCGGACAGCGCGGGGTCGACGAGGACGGCGCGTGCGCCCGACTGCACCACGAGGTAGCGGAGCTCGTCACCCCGGAGCGCGTAGTTGATCGGCACGTGGACGAGTCCGGCGCGACAGCATGCCAGGAAGCCGATGACGTAGGCATCCGAGTTCGTGCCACAGGCCGCGACCCGGTCCCCCTGCTCCAGGCCGCGGGCGAGCAGGCCGGCGGCGGCAGCGGACACAGCGTCGTCGAGCTGACGATAGGTGTAGTCGCGGTCGTCGAAGACCAGCGCGGTGCGGTCGGGATGCCGCGCGGCGGACCTGCGGAGAATCCCGTCGATGCTGTTCGTGGAGGAGAGTCGCGAAGCCATGCCGACGACAATACTTGGACGTCCTAGTGACACGCGCCGATACCGCGTATCAGGGCCAGAAGATGGTGCCGTTCAGGAAGTCCTGCGCGAACCGGCCGCCGGTCCGGTACTCCCCGCCGAGCGGAACCCCGAAGTACCCGCCCGCACCGCCGGTGTTCTCCCACTTCTGCCGGATCTGGCCCCACACGATCTGTGCGCCACCGGTCTTGGACCACGTGACGACGCCGCCCTGGAAGTCGTTGCTCCGCCCGCTGCCCGACCGGTACTCGTTGCTCACGGGGTAGCCCAGCGCGCCGCGCTCCGCGCCGGCCTGCTGCCATCGACTCCGGATCGCGCCGCCGACCTGATGCGCGGTGCCGCCGTCGGCTGCCGGGTGCCAGTAGAACGACGTGTCGCGCGAGAACGTCTGGAAACGGCCGCGCTTGGCGGCCGCGCGTTCGGGACCGGTCGGGACGCCCCACTTGAAGAACCCGCCCGTCGAGGCGTACGCCTGCTCGATCTTCCCGCCCACCAGGTGCCCGTTGATGACGCGGTCGGCATGCGCGCTCGGCGCGAACATCACCAGCGACGCCATCGCCGCCACGATCGCGACGCTCGCCAGACGTACCCGCACTCGCCTACGGGCGGATTCCGGGCGGAGGTCACGAGAGGGGCGTCGGGTCGACGTCGTCAGAGCAGACATGCGCGCGATGGTACGGACGTCCCAGGGTGCCTGCTGTTGGACAGCTCACACCCGTGGTGCGGTCACGGAGTCCCCGCAGGTGCTTCCGGGTCGGCGGGGGCGTCGGCCGGAGGCGGGCTCTCCGTGGTCGTCGTCGTGGTCGTGTCGTCGGGGAGCTCCTCGGCAGGGGTTGCGGGATCCGCGGAGCCGTCGGATGCCGGTGGTTCGGAAGCCGGGGCCGCCGGCGGCGCGGCGATCCAGTTCGCCGATCGGACGGTCACCGATCGCGACGCGCCGACCGCCGTCAGCGTCAGGGTCCACACCCCGGTGCCGGTGGTGGAGCCCGACACCGCAGGGCGGTGCAGCGCGGAACCGGCGACCGACCGGGTCACGCCGTCGGTGCACGAGAGCGTGACGGTACCGAGTGCTGGACCGCCGGGGACCGTACAGCCCACCGACAGCCCGGCGTCGACGAAGCTGAAACTGCCGACGACCTCCCCCGATCCGCTGAACGAGGTCGGCGTCGTCGGCGTTTCGGCCGGTTGGTCGGGCCCGGGCGCGCCGGGCTCCGTCGCAGGCCCGGGGGCCTCGGAGCCCGGGGCCTCGTAGCCGGGCTCCTCCGGGACGGGTACGTCGGAAGCCGGCACCGGGGCGTCCGGGGCCGGGGAATCCGGGCCGGGACCGGGGGTGTCGGGGGCAGCCGAGTCCGGTCCCGATGAGTCGGGGGCCGAGGAGTCCGTCGACGGCGCGCCTTCCGGCAGGCCGTCGTGCTCCTCGGCACGCTTCTCCAGTGCGGGCGCGGCCGCGGGATTGCCCGCTGCGAGGAGGCCGTTGTGCTCGGCGTCTTCGTCGGTGGCCGCCTCGAACGGGGTGTTCAACGCGGCCGGGGTGGGCAGCGGACCGGACGGTGGCGGGAATCCGCTCAGGTCGAGCAACCCGCCCGCCGGTTGCGAAAAGATCTGTCCGGTGCGGAAATTCAAGAGCTGGAGAACGTCGCCGGCGGGCGCCCCGGGGTCCGGGACCGGCGGCGCGGGGACGATCGTCGTCGACTTGCCGACCGCGGTGACGTGCTGGTTGTTGTACGCGATCCGGGCGACCGACCGGCTCTTGTAGCCCTCCCACGGCTGTCCGTCGAGTCGATACCCACCGAGCGGGGCGGCGGCCGGCGGGGCGAGCGGATTCCCGCAGGAACACATCGCGCGCGGCACGCCGGCGGAATCGACGTAGACCGCGGTGCCGCGTTCCAGGACCGACTGGAACGGGACCGCCCGGCCGGAGGTGTACGAGTGATTGGTGACCCAGGTGTCGGTCGTCAGAACCACCGGGGTCAGCGTGTTCAGGTAGTGCGGGATGTCGGCGGTATCGATGCCGTAGACCCCGGCCCACGCGCGCGCCGCCGGCGGATCGGCGAGCAGCCGGTTGCTGAGCGCGGCGGTGTCGCAGGCTGCGGCGTCGCCGGAGCCGTACAGCCCGGCGTCGGTACCGTTCACCGCGCGGCCGCCGAGGTCGGCGGCCCCCGCCGTGCCGGTGAGGGCGACATTCGCCGGCAGGTCGCCCGCCCCGGCCACGAGGACCGGATCGGTGAACGGGTCGATCCCCGGATCGTTGGCCGCGGTGAGGGTGAGGCCGGGTACGAAGATGTCCCCATCGCGCGCCTTGACGACGAAGACGATGCCCGCGGCGAGGATCAGCGCCAGGACGACGACGATCGCGCCGAGCACGAGAGTGAGGGCGCGCCGGCTGTCGGACTGCGGCGGCACCGGGCCGTACGGGTTCGACGGGTGGGACGGGGGACCGGGCGGATAAGTCATCTCGGAGCTCCTACTGGTCCACTCCTGCCGGGACGCATGCCGTGGAGTGGCGCTCCGCGGGGGCGGGGCGGATTCAGCGAGACGGCTCGCTCGCCGAGCCCAGTATCGGCGCGGCGTCTCGCGAGGAGCAAGGCTTGACCAGCATATTTACGGTGCTGAGGCGAAATCTCGACCGTTTGGACCACACCGGCGTAACGCCTCGCGCGGGTCGGCCGACACCACCCCGGTCTGCGTGAGCTGAGTCAGACCCGGCCGAACACCATGGAGTCCTCGACCTTGTTGATCCGGTGGTCGATGGCGTCGCGGTAGTAGTTGTGCCGCACCTGCCAGTGACCCCGCGTGCCCGACTTCGGCAGCGCCTCCGGGGACCGTTCGACGTAACCCGCCTTGAGGTCCCACAGCGGCCGCGAACCCATGACCTCCGAACCGAGATGGGGATAGGCATGGGTGTAGCCGTTGGTGCGCATGTACTTGACCAGGTCGGCGACGGCGCGAGCGGTCATGTCCGCGCGCAGGGTCCACGACGCGTTCGTGTAGCCGACCGACCAGGCGAGGTTAGGCACGTCCTCGATGAGGTAGCTCTTGAAGACGAATCGGTCGTGGGGTTTCACCTCGGCGCCGTCGACGCGGAGCCGGGTGCCGCCGAAGCCGAGGAGTTGGAGCCCGGTCGCGGTGACGATGATGTCGGCGTCGAGGTGGCGACCCGAGGTGAGGGTGACGCCGGAGGCGTCGAACCGGTCGATGTGGTCGGTGACCATCTCGACGGTGCCCTCGGCGATGTCGGCGAACAGATCGGCGTCGGGGACCATGCACATGCGCTGATCCCACGGGTTGTAGGTGGGATTGAAGTGAAGATCGACCGGATAGTCCTCGGGCAGGTTCGCCACGACGTTGCTCCGGATCATCTTGCGCCCGAGCTTCGGGAACCGGTGGGTGAGGTGCACGATCGCCGCGGTCTGCGCCGCATATCGGGTGCGGATGACCTTGTGCGCGGCGTGGGGCGGCAGCAGCTTCTGCACGAGTGGCGCGAGGTATTGCTTCTGCTTGGACGAGAAGATGTACGACGGTGAGCGTTGGAGCATGGTGACGTGCTCGGCCTGCTCGGCGAGGCTCGGGATGAGGCTCACCGCCGTCGCGCCGCTGCCGATCACCACGATCTTCTTGCCTCGGTAGTCGAGGTCCTCCGGCCAGTGCTGCGGGTGCACGATCTGACCGGTGAAGTCGTCGGCACCGGCGAACCTCGGCGTGTACGGGTTGTCGTAGTCGTAGTAGCCGGTCGCGAAGATGACGAACCTGGCGCGGTAGGTCTCGCGGCGCCGGTCCTCGCCGACCTCGACCCCGAGCGTCCAGGTGTCGGTCGTCGAATCCCAGTCGGCGGTCAGGACGTGCTGACCGAACCTGATCTGGTCGGTGATCGAGTACTTGGCGGCGGTGTCCTCGATGTACTCCCGGATGTCGTTACCGTGGGCCAACGCGCGCGGCTTGCGCCACGGCTCGAACGGGTAGCTCAGCGAATAGATGTCGCTGTCCGAGCGCACGCCGGGATACCGGAAGAGGTCCCAGGTGCCGCCCATGCGTTCGCGGCGTTCCAGGATCAGATAGTCGGCGCCGGGATTCTGCTCGGTGAACCGGTAAGCGCAGTCGATGCCGGACAGGCCGGCGCCGATGATGATCATGTCGCGCACGGATGGCTGTGTGGCGTCGGTGTCGCTGTCGGTCACGGGGACCTCCTCGGTGGGGCTGCCTGGCGTGCTGTCATCATGCAACACTTGTCCTCAGATGTGAACGGAATCACACCGAACCGCAGGCCAGCCCGTCTGCGGTCGTCATCGAGCGAGGTCGAGGGGACGCACAGATGCCGATGGAGAAGCACACCTATTGCCGGATCTGCGAGCCGCTGTGCGGCATGATCGCCACCGTCGAGGACGGCCGGCTGATCTCGCTGCGGCCGGACAAGGAGCATCCGCTGTCGCGGGGTTTCGCATGCCCGAAGGGGATCGCGTTCACCGAGATCGTCAACGACCCGGACCGTCTCCGGCACCCGCTCCGACGACGCCCGGACGGCGAGTTCGAACAGGTCTCATGGGAGACCGCGCTCGATGAGATCGGCCGCAGGCTCGTCGAGGTCCACCAGACCTCCGGCAGCGACTCGATC
This sequence comes from Gordonia sp. McavH-238-E, assembly GCF_022348225.1. NCBI lineage: Bacteria > Bacillati > Actinomycetota > Actinomycetes > Mycobacteriales > Gordoniaceae > Gordonia > Gordonia sp. McavH-238-E. The sequence goes on along the minus strand of NZ_JAKRFE010000013.1, from coordinate 120,056 downwards.
GGTTGGTACTTCGGCAACCCCGCGACGTTCTCCACCGGGCACGTGCTGTGGACCGCGATCTTCATGAACCTGCTCGGCACACCGCACGTGTATTCGGCCGGATCGCAGGACGTGAACAACCGGTTCGTCGCCAGTCACTTCCTGTACGGGAACCCGCTGACCGCCCCGATTCCCGACATCAATCGCGTCGACTACCTGGTGATCATCGGTGCGAACCCGGTCGTGTCGCACGGCAGTGTGATGAGTTCCCCGCGGATCCGCGAGGGCCTGAACGCCATCACCGCACGCGGCGGGTCCGTCGTCGTCGTCGATCCCCGGCACACCGAGACCGCTCGCGAATTCGACTGGCTGCCGATCACGCCCGACACCGATGCGCTGTTCCTACTGTCGGTGCTGCATGTGCTGTTCGACGAGGACCTCGCCGACCGCGACCGGCTTCGACGGCAGGCCCGGGGGGTGGGGGAGCTCGAGACGCTCGTCGCGGCCTATGCACCGGAGACGACCGCGGATCGCACCGACATCGACCCCGAGCGCGTCCGTGAGGTCGCCCGCTCGCTCGCCCGGACGGAGCGGGCGGCCGTGTACGGCCGGGTCGGGACGTCGTTGGGGCGCACCGGGACACTGACGACCGCGCTCCTGGACATGGTCAACCTCGTCGCCGGGAACCTGGACGTGCCGGGCGGGTCCATGTTCGGCGATCTGGGAATCCCCGGGCAGCGGCTGGGAGTGAGCGCGCTGCAACGGGTGTCGAGCTTCCGGTGGGCCGGACGTCGGAGCCGGGTCGGCGATCTGCCACAGGTCCTCGGGACGGCGCCGGCGTCGCTGATGGCCAAGGAGATCACCACGCCCGGTCGCGGACAGCTGCGCGCCCTGTTCGTCAGCGCGGGCAATCCGGTGCTGTCGGTACCGAACGGCGACGAATTACGTTCGGCGCTGGACGAACTCGATCTCATGGTGTCGCTGGACATCTACCGCAACGAGACGAACGCGCGGGCCGACTACATCTTGCCGGCGACCACGATGTACGAGCGCGAGGATTTCCTGCTCCCGTTCCAGGCGCTGTTCACCACCCCGTTCAAGCAGGCGACCGAGGCGGTGATCCCCCCGCAGGGTGAAGCACGGGAGGAGTGGACGGTGATCAACGAGCTCATCGGTTTCCTCGCCCCGGAGAATGTGCTGATCCGTTCGCTACATGTCGGCAATCGGTTGGCCCGACGCATCGGGCGTCCGGTCACCCCGCGCGGGATCTCCGACCTGGTGATCCGAATGGGGTTGGGCGGGGACCGATTCGGTCTGCGTCGGGGCGGGTTGACCTACCGGCGCCTGGTCGACGACCACCCGCATGGGGTCGTGGTCGCCGACAACCTCGCACCCGGGCAGCTGAGCAAGAATGTCACATACCTCGACGGTCGAATCCGGTTGGCTGCGCCGGAACTGATGTCCGAGATCGATCAACTGGGTGTGGACGCCGACACGGGTTATCCGTTGCGGCTCATCGGAATGCGCGAGATACGTTCGGAGAACAGCTGGCAGCACAACGCGCCGATGCTGCTGCGCGGCGGACGGTCTCACGCGGCCCGGATACATCCGGACGATGCCACGGCACGCGGCCTGGCCGAGGGCGACCTGGCGACGGTGGCGTCCCGACACGGACGGATCTCGTTGCCGGTCACCGTCACCGAGGACATCAAGCCCGGTGTCGTCGCGATTCCGCATGGCTGGGGCCACAACGGCTCCGGCGGATGGACGCAGGCGAATGCGGCGGCGGAGAATGATCTGGGTGCCGGCGGAGTGAACGTCAACGCGCTCATCTCCTCCGATCCGGCCGATCTCGAGCGACTCGCGGGGATGGCCAACATGACCGGGGTGCCGATCCAGGTGTCGGCGATGTCCGAGAGTCGCCTTCAGTCGGCCGACACGGTGGAGCCGGCCCGGCACTGACCGCGCACAGCACGATTCTCACCGACGGGTCTCGTCGGTGAGAATCGTGGAAAGTGCTGTCACACAGCGGTTACGGTGAGATCACTCGCCGGCCGGGGGCATCAGCACCGTGTCGATCAGGTAGACCTGAGCGTTCGACGTGGTGACGCCGCCGCAAACGACGCCCGACTCGTTGACCTTCAGGTTGTCGCCCGAACCGGTCACGGTCACCTGCTGACCTTCGAGAGTGGTGTGCTCACCGACGATCTTGTCCGGAGCCGCCTGGCCCTCGACCACGTGGTAGGTCAGGATCTTGTTCAGCAGGGGGGCATCGGTCTTGAGCTGCTCGACGGTCTCCGGGGGCAGCTTCGCGAACGCGTCATCGGTCGGCGCGAACACGGTGAACTCGCCCTCGTTCAGCGTCTTCACGAGGTTCACCTCGGGATTCAGCTGGCCCGAAAGTGCTTGCGTCAGCGTGGTGAGCTCGGGGTTGGTGGCAGCCGCGGTGGCGACCGGCACGCTGGACATGCCGTTGACCGATGCCGGGCCCGAGGGGTTGGCCTCGGCGTATGCGGCGCAACCGGGTCCGACGAGATTGGCGGCGGGATCGGCCATCGCGCTCTCGCTCATCATGGCGCTGGATTCGGTTGCCGCGCCGGTGGTCTCGCTCGAGGTGTCAGAGTCGTCGCTGGAACAGCCGGCCATCACGCCGACGGCGAGGACCAGTCCGGTCAACGCTCCTGCTACGCGGGGAACTCGCTTGATCATCGTTGATCCAATCTGTGATGCGGTGTCGACTGCGCCGTGCCGGCAGCCTCACAACGTCTTCGGTGCCGGGCGATCCGCGGATTGGTCAACGACGAAACTGATCGTGAAGGGCGCCTTGTCGGTCAGGCCGTCGAGGGCGTCACTGGGCCCAATCCTGGTCGGCCCAGCCCTCGGCCCAGTCCTGGCCTTCGGAGACCGCGCCCATGGTGGTCTGGCCGTCCAGCGCCTCACGGATGATGTCCGCGTGGCCGCAGTGGTGCGCGGTTTCCCGGATGAGATGGATGATCATCATCCGGATCGACGACCACTCGCGCTCGGGCGCCCACGGCGCGGTGGGCTGGGGAATCAGCTCGTCGAGGTTCTCGGCGTCGGCGATCACGCGATCGAGCTCGAGCGCGGCACGGTCGTACTCGGCCAGCCACCCGGCGATGGTCTCGTCGTCGCTCATCACGTACTCGGTCATGGCCTGACTCATGTCGAACTCGGCGTTCTCGTCCCGCTCGGTGATGATGCGGGCAGCGTTCTCCTCGCCGTGCGCGAGGTGCTTGATCAGGGCGCCGATGGTGAGAGTGCTGACCGTCGTCTGCTTGCGCGCGTCGGCGTCGGAGAGGCCACGCGCGGTGATCTTGAGCATGTTGCGCTGGTCCTGCAAGACGGTGAGCAGCTCCTTCTTCTCGCCGGTGACGTCGACGCTGACTTCCGCGGGGGTGTAGGTGCCCATGATGTGTCCTCTCGGTTGGTGTGAGGACCACGTTATGAGCCATAGAGGACAGGTTCGGTCCTCGTTCAGCCGAGTTCTTCCATCAGTCGTGGGAACCGTCTGGAATGCGCCCAGCAGCGCGTCGCCGGCGACGATATGTCGCCCGATCCGGTCTGCTGGGTGGTTGTCAGCCGGGGTGGGAGAGTCCTGGTCTGAGGCAGCAAATCTGTTGAACCGGGGGCCGACGCGGGCGACCATGTCCGCATGACCTCGAACGGCGGCACCCCGACCGACGCGACTTCGCCGCTCGCGTCCCTGACGCGCAAACCCGAACGGGCCGCCGACCGTGCGTTGCTCGACGCGCTGCTCGACGAGGCGAAGGTCGGGACCCTCGGTACCGTCGTCGACGGACTGCCGTGGTCGGTGCCGATGCTTTTCGCCCGGGACGGTGACTCGATCCTGCTGCACGGTTCCACCGGGGCGGGCGCACTGCGGCACGTGGCCGCCGGTGCGCCGGTGACCTTCACGGTGTTCGTCCTGGACGGCCTCGTCGTCGCCGACACCCTCTTCGACCACTCGGCGAATTACCGTTCGGCGGTGATCCGGGGCGTACTCGAAGTGTCAGCTGATGCTCAGACGGACCTGGAAGTGCTGTCGGACAAGCTGATTCCCGGACGTGTGGCCGAGGTTCGGCCGACGACCCGCAAGGAGCTGGCGGCGACCGTCGCCCTCCGGTTGCCGATCGCCGACGGTCAGTGGATCGCCAAGGCACGGACCGGTGGGCCGGGCGGGGAGTCGGCGGACTGGACCGGGGTGGTCCCGGTACGAACGGTGTACGACGCCCCGCTCACCCACAGCGGAGAGACGCCGCCCGAATCGGTACGGGCGCTGGTGGGCCCGTCGCCGTCGACCGAAGCGCGCGAGTGACGGAGAAGCGCAACCAGCGGATAGGGGTGTGATCCGCTGGTTGCGCGTCCGGTGACCGCGTCGGGTCGGGCGAGGTCGTCGAAGCCCGGCCGACGGGGTCGGTCTGGGCGCGGCCGGGCTCGGTGGGCCGCGCAACCGGTTCATCGCTCCCGCGCGGTGGCGCCGTTACGCGCCCGAGCGACTCATCTCTGGCGGAGCAGGAACCGCTGGATCTTGCCGCTGGGTGTCTTGGGCAGGGCGTCGACGAAGTGCACGGTGCGCGGGTAGGCGTGCGCCGCGAACTGCGTCTTGACCAGCTGCTGGAGCTCGGCCTCGAGAGCGTCGGAGCCCTCGACCCCGTCGGCGGTGACGACGAAGGCCTCGAGGACCTCACCGCGGAGTTCGTCCGGGCGACCCACGACGGCGACGTCGACGACCGACGGGTGGGTGATCAGGACGCTCTCGACGTCGAACGGGCCGATCCGGTATCCGGCCATGATGATCACGTCGTCGTCGCGTGCCGTGAAGAAGTAGCGACCCTCGTCGTCGACCCGGCCGGTGTCGCCGGTCAGGTACCACCGCCCGTCCGGCGAGAACCGCTGCTTGGTCTTCTCCGGTGCGTCCAAATAGCCCTCGAACCACATCAGCGGGCTGGCCGGGACATCGATGGCGATCTGGCCGTCGACGATGCCTGCGGCGAAGCCGGGCATCGGCTGACCCATCGAACCGGGCACGAGGGTCTCGTGCACCGACTCGTGCCAGTGGTTGTTGATGAACATGCCGTGTTCGGTCTGGCCGTAGTGGTCGCGGACCTCGGTGCCGATGGCGCGGAGCGCCCAGTCGATGACGTCGGGGGTCAGGGGCTCGCCGGCCGACGACGCCCGGCGCAGCGAGAACCCGGAGATGCGCGAGTCCTTGCTGAGTGCGCGGTACACGGTCGGCGCGGCCGCGAAATTGGTGACACCGAGGTCGCCGAGGATCTTCGCGGTCAGCTCGGGGGTGAAGCCGGCGTGCAGCAGGAGGTTGCGCCTGCCGGCGGCCAGCGGACCGAGCACGCCGTAGTAGAGGCCATAGGCCCAGCCGGGGTCGGCGGCGTTCCAGAACACGTCGTCGGCGCGGACATCGAGGCCGAAGTGCATGTAGGCGACGAACGAGGCGAGCGCCTTGACCGGGACCGGAACACCCTTCGGTGCCCCGGTGGTGCCGCTGGTGAAGAGCAGGATCAGGGTGCCGTCGCCCCCGACCGCCACCGACTCGGTGACCGGTTCATGCGACGAGATGAGTTCCTCGAACTGCTCGCCGGCGATCACCGTGGTGATCCCGTCGATGCCGGCGAGTTTGTCCGCCTGACTCGGCTCGGTGATGACGACCTTCGCGTCGCCGGCCGCCAGGCGCATCTCGATCGCGGGTGTGGCGAACGCGGTGAACAGCGGGATGTAGATCGCGCCGAGTCGGGCGATCGCGAGGAGCGACACGACGAGTTCCGCGCGTTTGCCCATGAGGACGCCCACCGTGTCGCCGCGACCGACGCCCATCTCCGCGAGAGCCGCGGCGAGTCGCTTGGACCGCTCGGCGAGCTCGCCATATGTGATGTCGGTGGTGACCGGGCGAACACCGCCGGACTGCTGATCGCCGGTCTGCTCGACCTCGATCACGGTGAAGGCGATTGCGTCGGGATCGTGACCGTCGACGAGCAGCGACGCGGCGTCGGCGTCGGGCGCCCCGTAGATTCCCAACCAGCGGTCGACCATGTCGACGGGCTTCGTGGTGGCCTGTGTCATCGTGAACCTCGCTCCGTACTGAGTAAGCTGAGTCACAGTGTCCTCCGCGACATGCCCCCGGAACACCCCCTGAAGAGGGGGAGAAGTGAGGTGAGATGCCCGAGCCGCTGAGCGGGATCGTCACCGAGGCGTTGCGTCGAGTGCGCAGGTCCAGCGGGGTGCCGCTGGCCTTCGCGGGCGTCCTCAGCGGTCCGTCGAACCTGCGCCTGCAGCATTTCGCCGGATCGACGGTGGGAGCGTTGAACGGCGTGTCGGTCGACGTCGGCCACGGTCTGGGCGGCAAGGTCGTCTCGCTGAACCGCCCGATGGTCGTCGACGACTACCTCCGCACCCCACGCATCACCCATCGCTACAACACGATCATCGAGCGGGAGGGACTGCGCGCCATGATGGCCGCGCCGGTGATCGTCGACCGCTCGCCCGTCGCGGTGCTCTACGGCGCGTTGCACACGCCGGACCCGATCGGCGGACGGATGCTCGACGTCCTCGCCATGGAGGCGCGCACCGTCGAACACGAGATCGTCGCATCCCGCGCACGTCTGGAGCACGCCGCTCAGGACGAGGCCGAGATGCGCGACCGGATGACGGCGGCCTACGCCCGACTCCGATCGCTGGCCGACACCGTCGACGACGCCCGGCTCGCCGATGAACTCGCCGCGATCACCGAGGTCCTGGTTGCCGCGGACCCGGTGGCGCAGACACAGGTGGACCTGACCGGTCGGGAGCAGGACGTGATCTCCCTTGCCGCACTGGGCTACTCGAACGCCCGGATCGCCGAGACCCTCGGCGTCACCGTGTACACGGTGAAGGGCTACATGAAGGACGCGATGCGCAAGCTCGGGGCGTCGTCGCGATTGGAAGCCGTGGTGACCGCCCGCAGCGCCGGCCTCCTGCCCTGACGGACTCCACTCAGTGAGGAGCGCCCGGAGCTTGCGGAGGGCGGCGGCGCGTCACCCTGCTCCCTGAGGAGCGTCCGGAGCTTGCGGAGGGCGGCGCGTCACCCTGCTCCCTGAGGAGCGTCCGGAGCTTGCGGAGGGCGGCGCGTCACCCTGCTCCCTGAGGAGCGTCCGGAGCTTGCGGAGGGCGCGTCACGAAGGGTCTCGCGACCACGGTCGGAGGGTTGATCCGCGCGCGGAGGGGTAACACCGGGTTCCATGCGAACACTCTCGGCGACACTGCTGACCGCAGCTCTGTTCGGAACACTTCTCGTCGCCGCGCCGGCAACGTCGACGGCGGCACCGGCCGAGACGTGTGGCACCGAGCTCCGCCCGGCCGACCGCGAGCGGATCGTCGAACTCAGTACCTACGATCAGGATTCGCGGGACCTCCCGCTCGTGCAGCTACGACGCAACGTCGCGAAGCTGTACGGGATCGTCGACATCCTCACCGACCGCCGCGACCGTCGCGGGTTGTTCGCCCTCGGACTGGCCGCAGTGGAACGCGACGCGGTGATGCCGCTGCAGAACAACCCGCGCGTGTTCCAGACGCCGCGGTGGGCCCCGGTGATCAGTCTCGAACTCCTCAACCGGTTCCTCGACGCCGTGCGAGGCGAGTTCGGCGGGGGACCGGTCGCGCCCCAGTGGCGGCACTACTTCGACATGGCCGACGATTGCGCGGTCCCCGGCCAGCGGGTGGCCATGGCCGGCTACAACTCGCACATCACCGTCGACCTGGCGTATGCGACCGCCGACGCCCGGGCCACACCATCGAACGCGCGCGACTTCTTCTTCATCGTCGACGCCATTGCTGCGCATGGGAACTCGATCGTCACGGAAACACTGCGGGAGTACGGCGTCGACCTGGGTCCGATCTTCCGCTTCTACGTCGTCGGTGAGGGACTCGACCGGGTGGCCGGTGCCGGGCGCGCGACCGGCCCGATGCTGCGTGCCGCCGACGTGGGCTACAACGTACTGACGTTCCGCAACGGCCTCGCGCTCCAAGACGTCCGTGCGGCGCCCGGCGCGCGCGGCGACGTCAACGCGCTCTGGAACACCGGGGAGACCGCGCTCACGGCATTCCAGCGTGTCGGTCTGGTTCGCTGACCACTGCCCGAAACGTGTGGGTCGCGTGCGGACGAACCATGTGGAATAACTTGCCGAGGGACGCGGTTGTAGCCCTCGACGGTGACGGATCCATTGCCCCGGGTCCCACCCTTTTGCCGCTTCGAGCGGCCTGTTTGCCGAGAGGCGCACTGGCCGGCACCGTCCCTTTTCACACCGAAGCCGCCGAACCCTCAGGGGTCGGCGGCTTCGGTGGTGTCGGGCCCGGCGGATCGGGTTTCAGTGATCGCGGAGCTTCTCGATCAGCTCGTCCTTCTTCAGGTCCGAATAACCGGAGAGGTCCAGTTCCTTCGCGCGCTTCTTGAGTTCGTCGACCGTCCAGTCCTCGTAGGAACCGGACTTGCCGCCGCTCTTGCCGACGTCCGACCGCGAGCTGTTGGCCGCGGCGTTGGCGATCCGAGCAGATTTTTCCTTCGAGTTGCCCTCGTCGCGCAGCTTCTCGTAGAGCTCGTCGTCCTTGACCGAAGGTCCAGGGTCCTTCTTGTTCTCTGCCATGGTGTACCTCCTCGTGGTCGAGATGCTGAGTACGTCGCAGGGTTGCCCCGACGTGGCCGTCGTGAAACAACCTGCGTCGGCATGGACGCCGCGGGCTCGGTGTTCGCAATGGCCGAAACGGAGTCGAATCGGCCGATCGCGAGCCTAGGGTGAGGTCCGAGCGGGCCACGGCGGCGGACCACCACCGGGTTTGGCTACCAGCAGTGGACGACGGCTACTCACAATAGATCGGTGTCCGCCCTACCGATAAGGTTGTGGCGATGTGTTCCGGCGATGCCACGACGCGTCGCCGTCCTTGCGAACACACGTTGCACACGTACCCCGAACAACGCAGTTGCGGAAGGAAGAACGCATGTCGCAGACAGTCAAGGGAGTCATCTCGCGCAGCAAGAAGGCGCCGACGGAGGTCGTGGACGTGGTGATCCCGGATCCGGGTGCGCGTGATGTGGTGGTGGCGATCAAGGCGTGCGGTGTCTGCCACACCGACCTGGCCTACCGCGAGGGTGGGATCAACGACGAGTACCCGTTCCTGCTCGGGCACGAGGCCGCGGGTGTGGTCGAGTCGGTCGGTTCCGATGTCACCCACGTCGAGGTCGGCGACTTCGTCGTCCTGAACTGGCGTGCGGTGTGTGGTCAGTGTCGGGCGTGTAAGCGGGGTCGTCCGTGGTATTGCTTCGACACCTTCAACGCCAGTGTCCCGATGACGTTGACCGACGGCACCGAGCTGACCCCGGCGCTGGGTATCGGCGCGTTCGCGGAGAAGACGTTGATCCACGAATTGCAGTGCACCAAGGTCAATCCCGACACCGACCCGGCGGTGGCGGGTCTGCTCGGTTGCGGTGTGATGGCCGGGATCGGTGCGGCGATGAACACCGGCAACGTGGGTCGTGGTGACTCGGTTGCGGTGATCGGCTGCGGTGGTGTGGGTGATGCGGCGATCGCCGGGGCGCGGTTGGCCGGTGCGACGACGATCATCGCGATCGACCGTGATGCGTCGAAGCTGGAATGGGCCACCGACCTCGGTGCGACGCACACGATCGACGGGTCGAAGGTCGACGATGTGATCGCCGCGGTGCAGGAACTGACCGACGGCAACGGCGCCGATGTCGTGATCGATGCGGTCGGCCGCCCGGAAACCTACAAGCAGGCGTTCTACGCCCGTGATCTGGCCGGAGTTGTGGTGTTGGTGGGTGTGCCGACCCCGGAGATGACCCTGGAGATGCCGCTGGTCGACTTCTTCTCCCGCGGTGGCGCACTCAAGTCGTCCTGGTATGGCGACTGCCTGCCCGAGCGTGATTTCCCGATGCTGATCGACCTGTACGAGCAGGGGCGTCTGCCGTTGGACAAGTTCGTCACCGAACGCATCGGTATCAACGATGTCGAGGCCGCGTTCTCGGCGATGGAGGCCGGCAAGGTCCTGCGATCGGTGGTGGAGTTGTGAGCGGCGAGTTGCGCATCGACAACGTCGTCACCTCGGGCACCTTCAGTCTCGACGGCGGCACCTGGGACGTCGACAACAACGTGTGGCTCGTCGGTGATGACGACGAGGTGATCATCATCGACGCCGCGCACTCGGCGAAGCCGATCCTCGACGGCGTCGGCAACCGGACGGTGACCGCGATCGTGCTGACCCACGGGCACAACGATCACGTCACCGTGGCCCCGGAACTGTCGGAGGCGACCGGCGCGCCTATCCTGCTGCACCCCGGCGATGACATGTTGTGGAACGACACCCATCCCGATGTCGCGCATCAGGATCTCGAAGACGGCCAGCGGATCAACGTCGGTGGGACCGAGTTGACGATCATCAACACCCCCGGCCACTCGCCGGGTTCGTCGGTGATCCATCTGCCCGAGGCGAAGGTCCTGTTCTCCGGCGACACCCTGTTCCAGGGCGGGCCGGGCGCGACCGGGCGTTCGTATTCGAGTTTCCCCACGATCATCGCCTCGATCACCGAGAAGATCTTCACCCTCGACCCGGAGACCAAGGTCTACACCGGACACGGCGACGGCACGACTGTCGGTGACGAAGCACCTCATCTCGAGGAGTGGATCAAGCGGGGTAGCTGAGCGAACCACACGACGCAACGGCTCGCGGCCGGCGGGGCATCGAACTCGATGCCCTGCCGGCCGTTGCGGGTCCTTGGGGCTGTGAGCGCTCCGAGAGTTTGCCCGATACCCGTGGGTGCCGGGCGCGCACCGCGCTGAACTGTCGCTTGCCGGTCGCTGAGCGGCGAGATCGAAACGTTATTTTTCGTTACTCGAAAGTGATCTCGGAGCGGGTGGGTCCGTCATGCCTCGCCGGAACAGTGAAGTTGTACCGCAAATCAGGCCGGTACCTTCACAGCCCCGAAACCGCGGGCCGCGTGACCGGCATCATCCGACGGCTCCACCCGAATCCGGGACGCCACTCGCCCCTCGAGCACTCGCTTCGTAAGGATTACCGATGACCGCAATTCTCTTCGGCTCGATCAGCACGCTTGCCGACACCTCTGAGCTCCAGCGCCGCGCATTCAACGAGGCCTTCTCCACTCATGACCTCGATTGGAACTGGTCGCAGGAGGACTACGCCGACATGCTCACCAGCAACGGTGGCGCGGAACGAATCGCCGACTACGCCTCCTCGAAAGGGCAGGAAGTCGACTCCGCCGCAGTGCATTCCACAAAGTCCAGCATCTTCCAGAAGCTTCTCGCGACCGAGGGGATCGAACCGCGTCCGGGAGTGCTCGAGACCGTCGCAGCTGCGCGGGAGCACGGATACGCGCTCGGGCTCGTCACCACGACCTCGCGCGAGAACGTGTCCGCACTGCTCGATGCGTTCGAAGAACTCAGTGCCGACTCATTCGACATCGTCGTGGACAAGACCGTGGTGGACGAGGTCAAACCCGACCCCGCCGCGTATCGCGTCGCGATCGACGGCCTGGGCGAGAACGCAGATGAGTGCATTGCGATCGAGGACAACGTCGGCGGAGTCGATTCGGCGTCGGCCGCATCGGTGCGCTGTGTCGCATTTCCCAACTCCAACACCGTAGGTGGCAACTTCTCAACGGCAGTGGCCACCGTCGACCGGCTCGACCCGGACCAGCTCGTCCGGTGGGTCGAAGGTCGCGGGTGACGGACCGCCGAGACCAGAGGGGAGTCACATCATGAGCAACATGCACGCCCAGGTGACCGCCACCGATCGCGCCTTCCACGTCGAGGGTTACGAGCGGATCGAATACGATCTGCTCTACGTCGACGGTGTTTTCGACACCGCCAATTCCGAACTGGCAGAGAGCTATCGGCCATACGGTCGGTGCCTGATGGTAGTCGATGAACGCGTGGACGCGCTCTATGGGGAGCTGGCTCGCGCGTACTTCGACAGCCACGACGTCGCGCTGACCGTCGTACCCGTCACCATTGCCGAGACCGCGAAGTCGCTGGAGACGTTCGAGCGGATCGTCGGCGAGTTCGACGCGTTCGGATTGGTGCGGACCGAACCGGTGCTGGTTGTCGGCGGTGGACTGACCACCGACGTGGCCGGTTACGCGTGTGCCAGCTATCGCCGCAACACTCCGTACATCCGAATCCCGACGACGCTGATCGGTCTGATCGATGCCAGCGTGTCGATCAAGGTCGCCGTCAACTACGGCAAACACAAGAACCGTCTCGGCGCGTACCACGCCTCTCAGAAGGTACTGCTCGACTTCTCGTTCCTCGCGACGCTGCCCGAGGACCAGATCCGCAACGGTATGGCCGAACTGATCAAGATCTCCGTAGTCGGCAACAGCTCCATCTTCGACATGCTCGACAAGCACGGAGCCGAACTGCTCGCCACCAAGTTCGGGCACTCGGGCGGCACCGCCGAGCTCCGAGACGTCGCAGATCGACTGACGTATCAGGCAATCGAGACGATGCTCGAGCTGGAAGCGCCCAACCTGCACGAGATCCAGCTCGACCGCGTCATCGCTTTCGGGCACACGTGGAGTCCCACGCTCGAACTCACGCCGCCGGCGCCCTTCTTCCACGGCCACGCGATCAACATCGACATGGCGTTGTCGACGACCGTCGCCGAGCAGCGCGGATTGATCTCCACATCCGACCGCGATCGCATCTTGGGCGTCATGAGCCGACTCGGCCTCGCGCTCGACAGTGATCACCTGACGCCCGAGCTTCTCTCCGACGCCACCGCGTCGATCCTGAAGACCCGTGACGGCATCCTTCGGGCCGCAGTTCCCGACCCGATCGGGTCGTGCCGGTTCCTCAACGACCTGACGACTGATGAGCTGTCCGACGCATTGGCTCTGCACAAGAAGATCTGCCTCGACTTCGACCGTGGCGGCGCAGGAGTCGACATGTTCACGGGTGCTCACAAATGACGGACGGGGCCGTCCGCACCCCACGTCCGGTGACGCCGACGACGATCCTCGCGCGGGAACTCCGGGAACTCGTTCAGGCGCATGACGACGGCCGGGTCGACGATGTGTTCGCCCGTCGGTTGCGGCGCGCACGAGACCTGGCCGAACGCCTCGACCCATATCTGGATCGGCATACGACCCCCGAATCACCCGCCCTGGCCGAATTGTCGCGTCGCACCCACGGGTTGGACTGGGACTCGAGGACCGGCGCGTCCGGCTCCGGCCGGCTCGAGCAGGAGATGTTGTCCGGCCACGTCGAGGGTCAGGCGCTGAAGTTTCTGGTGCACATGACGGGCGCGCGTCGGGTGCTGGAGATCGGAATGTTCACCGGTTACTCGGCTTTGGCGATGGCCGAGGCGCTACCCGCCGGCGGCGAGGTGGTTGCGTGCGAGGTCGACGAGTTCGTCGCCGGATTCGCGCGCGAGTGCTTCGATGCGTCGCCGGCCGGGAACCGAATCACCGTGAAGATCGGTCCGGCCATCGAGACTCTGCGCGATCTGACGGACCAGTTCGACCTGGTGTTCATCGATGCCGACAAAACCGGCTACCTCGACTACTACCGGTATCTGCTCACCAGTGAGCTGTTGGCGCCCGGCGCTGTCATTGCGGTGGACAACACGCTGCTGCAGGGCGATCCGTACGCCGACAGGGACTACCGAACGGCGAACGGCGATGCGGTGGACGAGTTCAACACATTCGTCACCGAGGATCCGCGAGTCGAGCAGGTTCTGCTCCCTCTGCGTGACGGTGTGACACTGATCCGGCGAGTGGAGGCGTGACCCGTGAGGAATCTCGCCTCGACGGCTCGGACGGTCGGTGCGCTGATCGCCTTGACCGCCACGATGCCCGTGGACCTGGCCGTGGTCGGATTGTCGCTCCTCGATCGTCGCAGATCGGTAGTACACGCATCGGGACGCACGGTGATGGTGAGCGGCGGCAAGATGACCAAGGCATTGAGCCTGGCTCGCGCGTTCCACAGTGCCGGGCACCGTGTGGTTCTCGTCGAGTCGTCGAAGTACCGATTCACCGGCCATCGATTCTCGCGTGCCGTCGACGCGTTCCATTGCGTTCCCGATCCGACGGATCCTGACTACGCACTAGCACTTCGAGACGTAGCGCGCCGCGAGGGCGTCGACGTCTTCGTGCCCGTCGCCAGCCCCGCCGCCAGTGTGCACGACGCCGACGCCAGACGCCTGCTCGACGACGTGTGCGAGGTGGTCCACGGTGACTCCGCGACCGTTCGGATGCTCGACGACAAGGCGTCCTTCTCCGAAACCGCCTCGGCGATGGGGCTTTCTGTCCCCGAGTGGCAGCGTATCACCGCACCGGAACAGATCGGTGACTTCGAGTTCCGTCCCGGCCGTGACTACATCCTCAAACGCATCGCCTACAACCCCGTCGGGCGCATGGATCTGACCCGGCTCTCGGATCGAACACCGGAGCGCAACCTCGAATTCGCCCACAGCCTGGGTATCAGTGAGGACGATCCGTGGATTCTGCAGGAGTTCATCGAGGGCCAGGAATACTGCACTCATGGGACAGTCCGGGAGGGCCGTCTGACCGTGTTCGCATGCTGCGAGTCATCCGCCTTCCAGGTCAACTACGCGATGATCGACAAGCCCGAGATCCGATCCTGGGTAGAGAAATTCGTCAAGGCGCTCGGCGTCACAGGCCAGCTGTCCTTCGATTTCATCGAAGGCGGCGACGGGCATGTGTACGCGATCGAATGCAACCCGCGCACGCACTCCGCCATCACGATGTTCTACGACCACGACAAACTGGCCGAGGCTTACCTCGAACGCGTTGACGTCGCAGTGGTGCCGACGCCGCAATCCAAACCGACGTATTGGATCTACCACGAGCTGTGGCGACTACTGACCCAGCCGAACCGGTCACGCCGGCTCCGCGGGATTCAGGAGGGAACGGACGCGATCTATGCCCGCTGGGACCCGCTTCCCTACTTCCTGGTCCACCACCTACAGATTCCCACTCTGCTGCTGAAGAACGCGCTGACCGGTGGTAGCTGGTCGCGCATCGACTTCAACATCGGCAAACTCGTCGAACTCGGAGGGGATTGATGCCGACCACCGTGCTCGTGCTGGCCGGGTCGCCCGTCGACCAGTTCCACGTCGACCTGTCGACGGTGTACGCCACAGGCTTTCTGGACGCGATGGCGGGCGAACCGGAGTACCGCATTCACATCGCCGTCGTGACACCAGGCGGTCGGTGGCAGTTCGTCGACAGTCTGAGCGAAGCCGGGGAGGACGGTGACCTGACGCTCTCGCAGGCAATGGAGACGATAGTGGGCTTGCATGTCGATGTCGTTGTACCGCAGATGTTCTGCCTGCCCGGGATGACCGCCTACCGATCACTCTTCGACCTTGTGTCGGTGCCGGTTCTGGGAAACCGCCCGGACGTGATGGCAATGACGGCCGACAAGAACATCGCGAGGTCGGTTGTCGCGGACGCAGGCGTCGCAGTCCCGCGGGGTGAGGTGCTCCGGGCGCCGGGCACGACGACGGTTTCGTTCCCGCTCGTGGTCAAACCAGTGAACTCGGACAACTCGGTAGGTGTTCATCTGGTGAGGGAGGCAGCGGGATTCGACGCCGCACTCGACGATGCCCTGCGGTACTCCGACGCCGCGCTCGTCGAAACCTACGTTGCCCTGGGCCGGGAAGTCCGCTGCGGCATCATCGCCCGCGACGGGGAACTGGTGTGCTTACCACTCGAGGAGTATGCGGTCGACGAGGCGAGTCCGATTCGCAGCCGTGCAGACAAACTGAACCGTTCGGACTCGGGGGATCTCTATCTCGTCGCCAAGGATTCGACGAAGTCCTGGATCGTCGACACGAGTGACCCGATCACGGAAGGAGTGTGGTCGGCTGCGCGGGCGGCTTACGTCGCACTCGGTTGCCGACACTACGGACTGTTCGACTTCCGCGTCGATCCGAATGGCGATCCGTGGTTCCTCGAAGCCGGACTCTACTGCTCGTACTCACCGGGCAGTGTCATCGCGGTGATGGCCTCGGCGGTGGGGATTCCGGTCACCGAACTGTTCGCGCTGTCACTGAACGAACTGGAGAACGAGAGGATCAGGCTATGAAAAGTGAAGTGCTGCAACCGCTTGGTGTGCGCGTCACCGATATCGCCGTAGGGATCTTGGAGTCTTCGGAGGTCATCGCGCTGCGCGGTCTGCTCGCCGAGTACGGCGTGATGGTTCTGCCCAATCAGCATGTCGGCAACGACGAATTCCTGGATTTTCTTCGGTCGTTCGGCGATCCGCTGTTCACCGACGGCGAGACGCCGGTGGCGGGATATCCCGATCTCAATGTCATCACCAACGTCGGACGCACAACCCCACCCACATCGACGTTCCACGTGGACACGAGCTATGTCCCCCACCCGCCCGTCTACACCTCACTCCGGGCGGTCGACGTGCCCGCCGAGGGCGGGCAGACCCTGTTCAGCAACTAATATCGCGCCTACGAGTCGCTGCCGGCCCAGGACCGAGCGCGTGTCGATCGATCCACCGTCACGCACACCGTCAGCGGGCTGGCGGGCATCGAGGGTTCCGCCGATCATCCGATGGTGCTCGACCACCCGGTGTCGGGCCGCAAGGCCCTGTATCTGACGGCACCTGCACGCTGCACCGCGGTGTCCGGAATGTCGGACGCCGAGGCGTCGGAGTTCATCAGACGCCTCGTCGACCATTCCGTCCGCGAAGAGAATGTCTACCGTCACTCGTGGTCGGCGCACGACGTCGTCATCTGGGACAACCGATGCGTGATGCATCGGGCGGATCACGTCGGAGTCGTCGGGGACCGGGTGATGCACCGCGGTATGGTCACCGACCGCGAAGCCGCGGAAATCTGACCTTCGCAGGGTGCCGCTTGGACTCGCCCGGTCGGCGGCGTCGCCCAGGTCGCCTCGATCCCAGCAGGCCCGAGCCCCGCGTGGGGATTGTCCAGGACCGACGCTCAGGCTTTTCTCAGGGGTCGAAACGTGAGGTCGGCTGCGCAGGCGTAACGTCGCGCGAATGAGCGATTCCGCGGTCCGCAACATCGACCATCCCGACCAGGCGCCGGTACCCCGTAGCCGCATCGTGATCGCGTCGATGATCGGGACGAGCATCGAGTTCTTCGACTTCTACATCTATGCGACGGCCGCGGTTCTCGTGTTCCCGGTGCTGTTCTTCCCCAAGGGGGACGACACCGCGGCGCTGCTGTCGTCGTTCGCGACCTTCGGTCTCGCCTTCGTGGCACGACCCATCGGCTCGATTCTGTTCGGGCACTTCGGGGATCGCGTCGGCCGCAAGGCGACACTGGTGGGGTCGCTGCTCACCATGGGTATAGCCACCTTCGTGATCGGTCTGCTGCCCACGTACGACTCCGTCGGCTACCTCGCACCGGCGCTGCTCGCGCTCATGCGCTTCTGCCAGGGCCTCGGGTTGGGTGGAGAGTGGTCGGGCGCAGCGCTTCTCGCGACCGAGACGGCCGAGAAGGGTAAGCGCGCGTGGGCGGCGATGTGGCCGCAACTCGGCGCACCGATCGGCTTCTTCTTCGCCAACGGCACCTTCCTGCTTCTGATGCTCGCCCTCGACTTCGACGCCGCGTCCGCCGACCCCGACCATGCCTTCATGACCTGGGGCTGGCGAATCCCGTTCCTGGCCAGCGCCATCATGGTGGCCGTGGGGCTGTATGTCCGGCTGAAGCTCACCGAGACACCGGTGTTCGCGAAGGCCGTCGCCGACGGCAAGAAGGTCAAGGCGCCGCTCGCCGAGGTCGTCAAGACCAGCTGGCGTCCGCTCATCGCGGGCACGTTCATCATGGTCGCGACGTACACGCTGTTCTACATCGTGACCACCTGGGTGATCTCCTACGGCACCGGCAAGGTGACCGACGAATCGGGTGTCAAGCTGTCCATCAGCTACGTCGACTTCCTTCAGCTGCAGCTTGTCGCGGTCCTCTTCTTCGCCGCATGCGTGCCGATCTCGGGACGCCTGGCCGATCGGTACGGGCGCCGTGCGTTCCTCATCATCATCACCGCTGCGATCATCGTGTTCGGCCTGTGCTTCCAGTGGCTGCTCGATCCGTCATCGATGACCGACGGAATGATGCTGTTCTTCCTGATCCTCGGGATGACGTTGATGGGGCTCACCTTCGGGCCGATGAGCGCGATCCTGCCGGAGCTGTTCCCGACCAACGTGCGGTACACGGGTTCGGGGATCGCCTACAACGTGGCGTCGATCCTCGGCGCCGCCGTGGCCCCGTTCATCGCGACGTGGATCGTCGCGGACTACGGCGTCGGCTGGGTGGGCGTGTACCTCGCGGTCGCCGCCTGCGCCACCATGATCGCCCTGCTCAGCGTCAAGGAGACCAAGACCGTCGACCTCACCGAGGTCTGAGTCACGGGCGCGCTGCCGACCGGGATTGTCGGCGGCGCGGCGTACCGTCGAACGGGTGAATGCCCGTCCGGTTGCAGGTGAGGCGACATGAAGCTGACCGACGTCGTCCAGACCTCCGCGGATGTCGCGCGCGACCGGTCGCGAACCCGCAAGACGGCGGTGCTCGCGGAGGCGCTCTCGGCGACGACGGACGCGGAACTGCCGATCGTCGTCGCATGGCTTTCCGGCGAGATCCCCCAGGGTCGTCTCGGCGTCGGGTGGCGGTCGTTGTCGAAACTGATTGCGGCACCCGCGGAGTCGCCGACTCTGGAGGTCGCGGCCGTCGACGCCGCACTTGGTAAGCTCGCGTCGGCGTCGGGCCCCGGTTCGACGAAGCGCCGCGGCGAGATCATCGCGTCCCTGTTCGCGGCGTCGACCGAAGCCGAGCAGAAGTTCCTCGTGGCACTGCTCACCGGCGAACTGCGGCAGGGAGCACTCGCCGGCGTCATGACCGACGCCATCGCCAAGGTCACCGGCCAGGATCTGACGCTGGTACGCCGGGCGAACATGCTGACCGGTTCACTGCCGGAGACCGCGGCGCTGGCCCGGTTCGGGGCCGAAGCGCTGGCCGCGGTGGGCCTCGAGGTCGGTCGTGCCGTCGAACCCATGCTCGCGACCCCCGCCGACGATCTCGATTCCGCTCTCGCGCTCCTCGGGCCCGACCTCATCGTCGACTACAAACTCGACGGAGCGCGGATCCAGGTTCACCGCAAGGGGACCGAGGTCTCGGTGTTCACCCGCACATTGCGGAACGTGACGGCCAACGTGCCCGACCTCGTCTCGGTGATCGCCGCGCTACCGTGCGACTCGGTCATCCTCGACGGGGAGACGTTGATGCTGTCCGACGACGGCCGTCCGCGGTCGTTCCAGGACACCATGAGCCGCTTCGGTTCCGGGCCCACGGCGGCGGGTGAACCCGAACGCCTGCTCAAGCCGTTCTTCTTCGACTGCCTGCATCTCGACGGCACCGACCTGATCGACCGCCCGCTGTCCGAGCGGCTCGCCGCCATCGACTCGATCGCCCCGCAGCTGCGTATCCCGGCCGTGACGCGGCCGAGTGTCGAGGAGGCGCGCAACCACTTCGACGCCGCGATGGCCGACGGTCACGAGGGTGTGATGGTGAAGTCGCTCGACGGCCTGTACGTGGCCGGCCGTCGTGGAAAGGCATGGCAGAAGATCAAACCGACACACACCTTCGACCTCGTCGTGCTCGGTGCGGAGTGGGGTTCGGGGCGTCGCTCGGGCTGGCTGTCGAACCTGCATCTCGGCGCCCGCGATCCAGAGACGGAGGAACTCGTGATGGTCGGCAAGACGTTCAAGGGCCTGACCGACGAGCTGCTGCGCTGGCAGACCGAGGAGTTCCCGAAACACGAGACGCACCGGGACTCGTACACGATCCACCTGCGTCCCGAGATCGTCGTCGAAATCGAACTCGATGGTGCGCAACGGAGTTCGCGCTACCCGGGTGGTGTCGCGCTGCGCTTCGCGCGCGTGGTCCGGTATCGGCCGGACAAGACCGCGGCCCAGGCCGACAGCATCGAGGCGATCCGCGCGTTGTTGAAGTGACTCTGGAAGCCACCCGTGGAAACCGGACAGCCGCCGATATGCCGCCGGCCCGGCTCCACGGGGTGGTTTCCAGGAAACGGCCCGGTCAGGTCAGCGACAACTGCGCCACCGGGGTGGTGGTGGGCCGGTCCGAACCGCCGGGTGGTTCGACGGTGAACGCCAGCGTCGAGGCGGAGTTGATCCCGGACAAGACGGCGGTGGTGACCGGTTCGACGTCCTTGTCCGTCATCGTGCCGGCCGAGCGGGCACCGTCCGGCCCGATGAGCCACATCTGATACACGGTCCCCGGTTGAGGCGGCGGGACCGAATCCATGACCAGTACGCCGGTGTCCGCAGATTTCGCGAGGTAGACGGTGACGTTCCCGGTCGCGACCGGACCGCCGGTCGATCGCAGGTCCTCCGCGGAGAAGACCTGCTCGGCCGGTGAAGCGAGCGGGCGCACCTCCGGTTCCGGGGAGCTCGACTGTCCGATGACCCACCCGGCGGCGCCGATGGCGACGGCGAGGACCGCCGCGGCGGCGAGATATGTCCACCGGCGAGGCCTGCGTCGGTCATCGGCCCCGGTCGCCGGGGTGCCGGCGGCGGATTCCGGTTGCCCGACGTCGGTGCCGGCCGATGCGGGGTCCTGCTGGGGCATCGGATGATCCGACGCGCCGGACACGACCGGTCCGGACGCGGACGCGCCGGCCGGTTCGGCGAGGTCCGGCGCGTCGAGACCCGCGTCGGCACGCGCGGCGGACAGGATGCGGTCGCGGAGCGTCGGCGGAGGTGGCGTGGCGGTGGTCTTGCTCATCGCGGCCAGCGCCTCGCGGGTCGCGCGGACCTGCTTGTCGAACAGGGCGCGGACATCGTGCGGCGCCCCTGCGACGCGCTCCTGGACGTCGCGTAGTTCGTCATCGGAGAGTGCGTCGAGGGCGACGAGCGGTGCCATCTCCAGCAGTTCGGCAGCGTCGGGATCGAGATGCTCAGACATCGCGTGCCTCCTGCCGTCGTCGAACGATGTGTCGCTGTCCCCCCGAACGCCGCTTCCGGCGGGCGGGTGTCACGTTTCCGCGTGGGCCCGGAGGCAACGGGGCTGCGGCAAGAAGTATGACGTGCGCTGCGGGTGATCGGGGTATCCGGGCCGTCGGCTGAACGACTCCTGGTGGAGTCGGGCGCCGGTGGCGTGCAGCGAGAAATGGGCCATCGCCACCGGCGGCAGCGCCGCGTCCGTACCGGGCCTGGCGCTCGCGACGTCAGTCTGGGACCCGTGTGTCATGCCACCTGTTCGGATCCACCGGCGAGGCGGATGGGTCTGGGGAGGTCAGCGCGACGTTCGGTGGGTCACGTCCGCACCGGCGTACCGCCGGGCATCTGCTGATCGGTCGGGACGATCTCGGCACCCAGCGGGAGCAGCGACACCGGAACCATCTTGAAACTCGCGATGCCGAGGGGGATGCCGATGATCGTCAGGCACATCGCCAGGCCGGTCGTGATGTGACCGATCGCGAGCCAGAGGCCGGCCACGATGATCCAGATGACGTTGCCGATCGTCGATGCCACACCCGCGGTCGGCTCGCGGATCACGGTTCGTCCGAAGGGCCAGAGCGCGTAGCTCGCCATCCGGAACGACGCGATGCCGAAGGGGATGGTGATGATGAGGATGCAGCAGATGATGCCCGCGACGACGTAGCCGATCGCCATCCACAGTCCGCACAGGACGAGCCAGATGACGTTGAGGATGGTCTTCATTCCTCCATTGTCCATGTGGTGCCGGCCGGTGGGCACAAATGCGAGACGCAGGAGAGCACCCGCGGGCCGGCACGACACTACGATGACGTCGTGGGTGGACGGCCGGGGCGTGCGCGGGAGGCGTTGTGGGCGGTGCTCGCCACCGTGGTGCTCGTCATCCGCATCCTGGCGACCATCGCGCTCGTGCTGTTCGTGATCGGCTGGGCGGTCGCGGCGATCCGCGATTCACTCGACAACGTGTTCTTGTGGCCGTCGATCGGTGCGGGCGTCGCACTCCTGGTCAGCACCTATGTCTACGGTCACCTCCGCGCGCGCTATCCGCGGCACAACGGGTGGATCCCGTGAGTGGTGCTGACCCCCTTGCTCCCTGAGCTGCGCGCGGAGTCCCGCCCCGGCTCGCTGAGTTGCGAACCTTGTGCTCCCTGAGGTGCGAGGAGCGATAGCGACGAGCCACGAAGGGCGTGGTGAGGGTGCCTCGCCATGCCCTTCGTGGCTCGCTTCGCTCGCACCTCAGGGAGCATGGGGAGGCTCGCACCTCAGGGAGCATGGGGAGGCTCGCACCTCAGGCAGCATGGGGAGGCTCGCACCTCAGGGAGCATGGGGGCTCGCGCCTCAGAGGCGGAGGGGAGTCAGGACGCGACGCGACCCAACTTCGCGAGAAGCGTCGTCTGACGGTCGGCGCCGGCGGGGATCTCGACCTTGCGGCACACGCCCTCGGAGTAGAGCGCGTCACCGAAACCCTCGACCGCCGTTTCCATCTCGGACAGTTCGTCGTCGGTGAACCGATGCTCTGCCCCGGCGGCCCGGGCGATGTCCCACCGGTGGGCGATCATGTCGAATCCGTAGAACCGGATGAGGGTCTCGCCGATGGTGGTCGGTCCGAAGTGGCCGTCGAAGGCGCGCTCGCCGACGCTCGGGTCGGCGAGCAGGCCGGCGACGGTGTCGCGGTGGGTGTGCCAGGCGGCGGCCGGATCGTCGAGGGAGGGCGTGGGTCCGAGATCGACGTCGTGGCGTGCGAAGAACTCGCGCTGCGTGTCGATGACGTGACCGACGACGTCGCGTCCGGTCCAGCCCTCGCACGGGGAGGATGCGGTCCAGGTGTCCGCGGGAGCGTCGTCGAGGATGGCGGCGAAACCGTCGGCGAGGAGGGCGTAGTGGTCGAGCAATGGTGAGGTGTCGTTGATTGCGGTCATGATGAAAGTCAACCGCACGAGTACGGGACGGTGATTGATGAAACCCGACAATGAGGGGCGCGCGCGGCTCGACGACGTCGAGCGCGCACACCTCGTCGACCCGTCGGACGCGAGTTATCGCATCGGGCGGTGGGCGCCGAGCCCCGATCTCGACGAGCTGGTGCGCCGCTTCTGGGTTCCGGTCTGGTGGGTGCCACCCGGCGCCGAGGCGCCGCAGCGCGTTCTGCAGTACCCGGTCTGCCTCATCGTCATCAGCAACACCTATGCGCGTTTCTACGGCGTGGTGACAGGACTGTCGGAGACGGTTCTGACGGGCGACGGCTGGGCGGTCGGGGTGATGCTGACGCCGGGGGCCGGGGGGTTGCTGACCGGCGATGTCGGGGCGTGGACCGATCGACATGCCGAACTCGCCGAGGTCTTCGGCGAGAAGGGCAGCGATCTCGAGCGGTCGGTGCGCTCGGCGATGGCCGTGGACCCCGGGATCGAGGAGACCCAGCGTGTCGCGACCGATCGGGTCGAGGACTGGCTGCGCTCGTATCTCCCGCTCGACGACGACGGCAGGCTGATCAACGCGATCGTGGAGTACGTCGAGACCGATTCGACCGTCGTGGCGGTCGCGCAGATCTGCGAACGGTTCCATCTCACCGAACGGAGCCTGCAGCGGCTGACCCGGCGTCGCCTCGGCCTGACCCCGAAGTGGCTGATCCAGCGCCGCCGGTTGCACGAGGCGGCCGAGCGTCTGCGCGACCGGTCGGGAACGCTCGCCTCGCTCGCGGCGGAGCTGGCCTACGCCGACGAGGCGCACTTCGTGCGTGACTTCAAGACCGTCACCGGCATGACCCCGCGGACGTTCTCGGCGCGGTTCGGCTAGGCCGGGATCGTGGACCGGGCGCGGGATCGCGGACCGGCACGCGACGGCGGGGCCGGTCGAATGTTGCCGAGATCACATCGGTGCAGGCAGAATCGTCGACATATCGGGCAATCAACGGAGGGTGCATGACTGACGCGGCGTTGGTGGCCACGCGCATCCGCCGGGCTTACGAGGACTTCCTCTCCGGCGGGAATCCACCCGCGGATGCGGTCCGATCGATCGTCCGCGACTCGTGGGCGAGGTCGCTGACCAGGGGCGTCGACCCGAGTGAGGCCGCCGCGGACGGCGACCGTGCGTCCGTGATGTCACCCGCGGAGTTCGCCGCCTACCGAGCCGCACATCCCATCACCGCCGTCCGGCCCTTGGTGCAGTCGCTGATGGTCGATGCCATCGCCGACACCGGCGTCGTCGTCGCGCTGACGGATCAGGCCGGGCGCCTGCTGTGGATCGAGGGCGACACGGCCGCTCGCGATCGGGCCGGTCACATCAACTTCGTCGAGGGCACGGTGTGGAGCGAAGAGGTCGTCGGCACCAATGCCCCGGGACTCGCGCTGGCCGTCGACCGAGGCGTACAGGTCGTCGGACCCGAACACTTCGCCGGCCCCGTGCAGGAGTGGAGCTGTGCCGCGGCGCCCGTGCACGACCCGCTGACCGGGCACGTGATCGGTGTCATCGACGTGACCGGTGGACGTGAGGTGGCGGCACCGTTCGCGCTGGCGGCCGTCCGCTCGGTGGTCGCGGCCGTCGAGCGTGAACTGCGGGCGGGTGCTGTCGACCTCGGCGACCCGTCCACCTTCGATCCGGCGCCCAGACCGCAGGGCGCGGCGCACCTCACCGTCCTCGGAGACGGTTCGGGACGCTGGCACCGAGTCGCCGACGGGCCGGGCGCACGCACGCTGTCCCGTCGACATGCGGAGATACTCGTTCTGCTACAAGCATTTCCGGAAGGACTGAACACCGAGCAGCTCGCGCTCAAGCTGGCCGAGGACGGGCTCGACCCGGTCACGGTGCGAGCCGAGATCTCCCGGCTCCGCCGCGACCTCGGTGCCGACGTCGTGGCAAGCAGGCCCTACCGCCTCACTCTCGACATCACCTCCGACGTCGACACCCTCCGGTCGCGCATCGCGTCGGGTTCGGACCTCGCGTCAGTCGTCGACGACCTAGGTCGCGGCGGACTGCTCGCCGAGTCGAGCGCGCCGGGCATCGTCGACATCTTCGAGGAACTCCGGGAAGACCTGCGGTCGCGTCTCTTCGCGTCCGGCGACGTCGCGGCCCTGCGCCGGTGGACGTCGTCGACCCACGGACGCGACGACCTCGCCGCCTGGCGCCGCCTCGAACACCGCCTGCCGGTCGGCGATCCCGACCGGGCCGTCGTCGGCGGACGCATCCGACTCCTGGACAAGCGGTACGGGGCGTAACCGGCTGAGCTGCGTCAACAGCAGGTGGCCAACGTTGCAACGCTCGTGCAACCACCCCGCTCCTAGAGTGTGGAGCAGATCACAACGGACGCCTCCGGTGTCCCGTGTGACATCCGCAGAGCGTCCTCAGCTTGAGGCCCACACGCAAGGAGCAACCATGACCGTCTTCGCAAAGCCGGGTGCCGATGGCTCGGTGATGAGCTACGAGTCGCGCTACGACAACTGGATCGGCGGACAGTGGACCCCGCCGGTGAAGGGTCAGTACTTCGAGAACCCGTCGCCCGTCGACGGCAAGATCTTCTGCGAGGTCGCACGCTCGACCGCCGAGGACATCGACCTGGCGCTCGACGCCGCCCACAAGGCCGCACCCGGATGGGGCAAGACCCCCGTCGCCGAGCGCTCGCTGGCCCTGCTGCGCATCGCCGATCGCATGGAGGAGAACCTCGAGAAGCTGGCCGTCGCCGAGACCTGGGACAACGGCAAGGCCGTCCGCGAGACCATGGCCGCCGACATCCCGCTGGCCATCGACCACTTCCGCTACTTCGCCGGCGCCCTCCGCGCCCAGGAGGGCTCGATCTCCGAGGTCGACGAGGACACCGTCGCCTACCACTTCCACGAGCCGCTCGGCGTCGTCGGCCAGATCATCCCCTGGAACTTCCCGATCCTGATGGCGGTGTGGAAGCTGGCGCCCGCGCTCGCCGCCGGCAACGCGGTCGTGCTCAAGCCCGCCGAGCAGACACCCGCGTCGATCCTGTACCTGGTCAGCCTCATCAGCGACCTGCTCCCCGCCGGAGTCCTCAACGTGGTCAACGGGTTCGGCGTCGAGGCGGGCAAGCCGCTCGCGTCGAGCAACCGTATCCGCAAGATCGCGTTCACCGGTGAGACCACCACCGGCCGGCTCATCATGCAGTACGCCTCGGAGAACCTGATCCCGGTCACCCTCGAGCTGGGCGGCAAGAGCCCGAACATCTTCTTCAACGACGTGATGTCCGCCGACGACGGGTTCCTCGACCGTGCGCTGGAAGGCTTCTCGATGTTCGCGCTCAACCAGGGCGAGGTGTGCACCTGCCCCAGCCGCGCGCTCATCCAGCAGGACATCTACGACGAGTTCATCGCCAAGGCCGTCGACCGCGTCGGAAAGATCAAGCAGGGCAACCCCCTCGACACCGACACGATGATGGGCGCGCAGGCCTCCAACGATCAGTTCGAGAAGATCTCCTCCTACCTCGCCATCGGCAAGGACGAGGGCGCCGAGGTGCTGATCGGCGGAGAGGCAGCCGAACTCGACGGCGACCTGGCCGGGGGCTTCTACATCAAACCGACTGTCTTCCAGGGCAACAACAAGATGCGCATCTTCCAGGAAGAGATCTTCGGCCCGGTCCTCGCGGTCACCACCTTCAAGGACTTCGCCGACGCCATGCACATCGCCAACGACACGCTCTACGGGCTCGGCGCCGGCGTGTGGAGCCGTGACGGTGCGACCGCCTACCGGGCGGGCCGCGAGATCCAGGCCGGCCGGGTGTGGACGAACACCTACCACGACTACCCGGCGCACGCCGCCTTCGGCGGGTACAAGCAGTCCGGTATCGGTCGCGAGAACCACCTCATGATGCTCGAGCACTACCAGCAGACCAAGAACCTCCTGGTCGGTTACGCTCAGAGCGCCAAGGGTTTCTTCTGACCCTTCGAGGCTCGTCGCTAGCGCTCCTCGCACCTCAGGGAGCAGATGAGAGGTGATTGACGATGACCGCCGAGCAGAGTGTTCCTGATCGCGTGGTCGCCACAGACTCCGCCGTGCAGCTCCTGACCAAGTTGTCGGAGCTGCACGGCGGCCTCATGATCCACCAGTCCGGTGGGTGCTGTGACGGCTCGGCCCCGATGTGTTACCCGGTCGGGGAGTATCGAGTGGGCCAGCGGGATGTGCTGGTCGGCGAGATCGAACTCCCCGAACCCATTCCGGCTGTACGGGTCTGGATCAACGGTGACCAGTTCGAGCTGTGGAAGCACACCCAGCTGATCCTCGACGTCGTGAAGGGTCGCGGCGCCGGATTCAGTCTCGAGGCACCGGAAGGCGTCCGGTTCCTCTCACGCGCAAGGACTTTCACCGACGAGGAGAACGAGATCCTGGAGGCGTCGCCGCCGCTGACAGGAGCCACCGCCGGCCCCTGAGCTCGACCCCACACAGAATGCGTCGTCCGTATCGAAATCCGATACGGACGACGCATTCTGTGTCTGTCCGGGCTGGTTCACCACTGGTCGAAGCCGACGTTGACCTGGGGGTATCCGGTGTCGATGTGGTTGTTCATCCAGTAGTTCTGGGCGTGGGGTCCCCAGATGGTGCTCATGGCGGTGTTGACGTTGTGGGGGTGGTTGGTGAGTTGGTAGTTGGCGGTGGGGCCGAAGGCGCCGATGCGGTAGATGGCGTTGACGTCGAGGTGGTTGGTGAAGGGTGCGGTGGCGGTGATGGTTTCGGTGGCGCCGGGGTAGAGGATGTGTTGGGGTGCGTTGACCCATTGGCCGCCGTCGGCGTTGGCGCCTTGGAGGTATTCGGGCTTGTCGGTGTGGTTGGTGATGGTCATGGCGACGGTGGGTTCGCCGGGTCGGGTGATGGGGAGGGTGCCGGCGTGGGCGGCTCCGGCGGCGCCGAGGGCGATGCCGGTTGCGGCGGCGAGTCCGAGGGTGGCGGTGGCGATGCGGGTGGTGGTCTTCATGGTGTGCTCCCGGTGTGGTGTGGGGGTTGTTGTGGTGACACCACTGACTTTCCTCGGGATGTGGGTGTGGTGGTTTCCGCTGACCGGGTGATGGTGGGGGTGAACGCTGCATCCACCGATCGGGGGACATGCGGTGGGTGGTGGTGGCTTCGACTCGGCTCCTCGCTTCGCTCGGTGCCGGCTCAACCAGCGGTGGGTGGTGGATTCGAGAACGATGATCCGAGGATGCGCCGAGTTCGACGGGTGGGAGTCGTCGGGGCAACTACCATCGAGGGATGTCGAACGCCGACGGCTCCCCACCGCCCCGCCCGCGCGTCGCCGTCACGCCGATGCGCCCGCAACGGCCGACCGGACGTGCCGCGGCCGTCCGGTACGTGATCCTCGGCTGGCTGGCGTCGGTCGCCCTCGTCGTGCTGACCGCGGGACTGACACTCCTGTCCCTCAACGACATTCGGTCCACCCTGGCCGCCGATCTCGTGCGGGCCCACCCGGAGAGCGGAACCGACGCCGCACGTGCCGTGGACATCTCACTGATGGTCGGTGCGGTCATCGCCGTGGTCGTGGTGGTCCTGGGTCTGTGGGGATCAGCCCGACTCTGGGACAGCCGACGGTCCGGTCGCACCATCCTGACGATCGGTGCCGCGGCGGCTGTCGCCGGCGCCGTGGCGTTCCATCTCACCGTCGGTCCGTCCGCGACCGCCCTGGCCGATATCGGCATGCCGGTTGTCGCACAGTGGCTTCCGGCGGCCGCCGCCCTCGTTGCGGTCATCGCCACCGGGATCGCCTACACCCGGTCGGTCACGGCCTCCCTGCGCTGAAGCCCTCGATGTCGCCGGTCCGGACCACCGCGTCGAGTTGCGCGACGATGCCCTCGGCGCTGCGTACCGCGACCTGACATGCCGACGCCGACGCCGGACCGAGGAGCGGATGGCCGGCACGCGCCCGCCAGACACGCGCGGCCTCGATGGCCGCGTCGCGCAACGCATACAGGTCCGCGGTCGGTGGCAGCCCGAGGCGGACCGCGGGATCGATGCCCGATCCGCCGATGAGTCGGGTGATCTCGGCCGCCTGATCCGGGGGAAGATCGACGCCGCCGGCCCGGATGGTGCCGAGCAGACGCAGTTCACGGAAGCCGTGCACGTCCGCGAGCTCGCGACGGACCGAGGCCCGGACGTCGCGCGCTCCCGCCGACGGTGAGGCGGCGAGAAGGTGATCCATCGTCACCAGTGCGGAATGGGATTTGAGCTGGTCGGCGCGCTGGCCGAACTGGGTGTCGATGATGGCACTCAATTCCGAGAGCCCGCTGCGCTCGACGAGTTCGGCGGCCAGCGCCGACGACGAGGTGGCGCCGAACCGGATGAGCGTGACCGCCATGCGGATGCCGAAGGCGCCGAAGCGTTCGGCCAGCGAACGGCGCAGATCGGCCGGGATGGCAGGCAGGATGTCGGGGCGCGAGAACCGGTCCATGGTGAGCAGTGCCGCCTCGAGATCGGGACCCGGGGTCGCGGCCAGCTCTGCCAGCGCGCGGAACTCGACCTCCCGCATCGTCCGGGCGGCGAGCGCCAGGAGTCCCGCGACCGGCACGACCGCCTGACAGAGCCCGGTGCGTTCGAGTTCGCCGGCGAACCGCCCGGCGATCTGATGTGCCGAGATCATCGCGTCCATCCGGCCGGCGCCGAGCTCGTCGGCGCGGGAGACCACACCGATCACGCCCAGGGGACCCGACGATCCGCCGATGGCCGAACCGATGCGGCGCAGCATCGTCGTGTCGGTGGCGGTCAGGGAACGCAGCAGGTAGACGACGGCGTCGACGCCGGACAGGCCGTCGTCGGGGGTGAGGAGCGCGAGTGTGGACGCGGACAGCTCCGTCGAGAGCGAGGCCGTGCCCGGGGTGTCGACGATGGTCGTCGACTGCAGCGCCCGCGCAGGCCATTCGACGTCCAGGCGGTCGACTCGGTCGGCGGTCAGGCGCCCGAAGTCGAAGCCCAACCGGCCGTCGATGCGGGTGACCGGGATGCCGACTGCGCGGCCGTCGTCGACGTGCGCGGTGACCGACGGGGACCGTCCGTTGCGGTACCAGGTGACCACGCGTGTGCACTCGGTGGCGTCGGTAGGGGCGATGTCTTGCCCGACAAGGGCATTGAGCAGCGTCGACTTGCCTGCCTTGAGCGAACCGGCCAGCGCGATCCGCACCGGCTGATACAACCGGTGGGCGCACACGTCGAGCTCGGCCTGTGCATGCGGGTCGTCGGCGAGCGCGGCGCGGGTGGCCTCGAGAAGCCCGCGGACACGGGCGATGTCGGTCATCGGTGAGGAAGCTCCGCGGCGGTGTCGTCGGGATCGAGATGGTCGGCCGCTCTGCGCAGGGCGGCGACCGCATGGAGCCGCGATTCGAGTTCGGCAACCCGTCCGGATCGTTCCGAGTCTGCGAGGGTCGCGGCGGACTGTGCAGCACTGAGGGATTCCGAGATCGAGCGCGCGGTCTGTTCGGCGACCGAGGTGAAGTGGTCACGGAGAACTCGCTGGATCACCCGTAGCCGGTCGCGGGACTCCTTGCCGACCTGGAAGCTGACGTCGTCGGTGAAGGCGCGTACGGCGACCTTCGCCTTCGCGCGACGCTCGAGGACCTTGGCCTCCTTGTCATCCCGATACGCCTTGGTACCCAGCAACAGTCCGGCGCCGACGGACACCGGGTTGATGAGAGCCATGCCGACCATCGTCGAGATGAGGCCGAACATCAGCACGCCGCCGTAGGAGCCGCGCATCCCGATCAGCAGCTTCTGGGCGACACCGACTCGGCCGCTGTCGAGTTCGGCGAGCTCGGCAACCGAGTCGAGAACGCCGGTGAGATCCGCGACGTCGATGTCGGGGAGCGAGTTCTGACCGGCGGCCGCGAAGTGGTCGGCGACCCGTTCGGCGAGCCACACCGAACGCTCGTGCGCCCAGACGAAGTTGTCGCCGATCACCGCCGCGGTCTGGTCGGCCAACCACTCGCTCAACTGCTCCCAGTCGACCCCCGGGTCGCCCTCGTCGATCGCCCGCTCGGCCTCCCGGGTCACCGCGCGCAGACGGTCCCGCAGGTCGTGGTCGATGTCGGCGGCGAGATCGGCGATCCCATCGGCCAGCGTCTGCTGCCATTGCGCGGACTGTCGGCGCATGGCCTCGGCGTCGGACTTGGCTTCCCGGAGCGCCCCGACGGCGCGGCCGGCGGTCTCGGGGTCGCGCAGGGCGGCGAGTTCGCTGCCCAGGGTGAGCGCGAGATGCTCACTGACGACTCGTAGATCGGTGGCGACGGTGGCTCGCGTCGCCTGTCGCGCGGTGGCCACCACGCGCTCGCGCAGGTAGCGGTACAGATCGAGGAACCCGGCCTCCGCGTTCAGTTTCTCGTCACCGAGACGCAGTGCGTGGGAACGGAGTACCGACGACACCGGCAGCAGCGGGATGTCGAGGCCCGCGGTCTGCAGATGCGACCGGTCGGCGTCGACGATGGCCCGCCAGTGCGGATACAGGTCGGTCTTCGTGACCAGGCACGCCAGCGTCGGGCACAGACCGGCCACCTGTTGGAGGAACGCCATCTCCGGTGCGGTGAACTCCTGGCTGGCATCGGATATGACGAGCACTGCGTCGGCCGCTGCGACCATACCCAATGTCGCTGCGGCATAGGGATGTCCGTGACCGCCGACGCCGGGGGTGTCGACGAGGACGAGGCCGTCGGCGAGCAACGGGCCGGGCGCCTCGATCTCGAGACGCAGAACTTCGCGGCCGCCGGCGAGCGGGGAGTCGGGGGTGATGCCGGCGATCGCCTCCATCGGCACCGGGATGCGGTTGTCGGTGGCCGGGCCGTCGACGATCAGATGGGCCGACGGTTGCGTGGCGTGCGAGATGACGGTCGGCACCGCGGTCGTCTCGTCGTCGCCGACCGAGCACACGTCGAGGTTGAGCAGCGCGTTGACGAAAGAGCTCTTGCCCTGCTTCAGCTGACCCACCACGACGATCCGCAGCCGGGGGTCGGTGATCCGGGTGCGTGCGCCGTCGAGTCGGCTGACGAGATCGTTGCGACCGGCCTCCCGGGCCACGTCCGACATCGTCGACAGCAATTCGCCGATGGTGCTGGGCGACTGGGTCGTTGCGGCGGGGGCTGATCGCGCCGGCGTGACCGCGGCCGGTGGTGTCGGGGTCGGTGGTGTCGGCGTCCGCGGTGTCGGGGTCGGCGGTGCCGGGACCGGGTCGGGTTCGGGTGCGTCCCGGTCGGCGGCGTGCCGGCCGACCCGAGGTGGTTCGGCGGGTGGAGTGGTCATGGTGTCCTCACGGTAGCGGTGAGTCGGCGTGTCCGGTCGGCATCGGACGAGGACCGCCCCGGGACCTGCCCACGTCCAGGGTTGCTGGATCGGTGAACGGTCCCGGGGCGGGTTGCCGACCTGGATGGGTCAGTCGGCCTCGGGTCCGGCGTCCGGGGTGTCGACGCCGATCCCGGTGTCTGTGTCGCCACCGAGGCCACCGGTCAGGCCGCCGGTGAGGCCCCCGGTCAATCCGCCGGTGAGGCCGGCGGTCGTGTCGGCCACGCCGCCGACGGTCGTGTCGAGTGCGCCGCCGAGTCCGGCTCCGGTGTCGGCCGCGCCACCCAGGTCCAGACCGCTGTCGGCCTCGCCCCCTGCTCCGACGCCGCCACCGGCGACCGCGCCACCGGTCAGTCCGCCGGTCACGCCACCGACGACGTCCGTCGTCGTGTCGAGGGTTCCGCCGACAGTCGTGTCGAGGGTGCCGCCGATCCCGGTTTCGAGCGAGCCCGCGGTCGCGCCGGCCACGTCTGCCGCACCGCCGGCGGCGCCGGAGATCGCGGTGGTCAGGTCGGCAGTGACATCCGCGGGCAGCTCGGTGTCGAGCGCGCCACCCAGGCCCAGGTCCCCGCCCAGACCCAGGTCTCCACCCAGGCCGCCGCCGAGGCCGGTGCCGGTGTCGAGACCCAGCGCGCCGCCGAGCACCGGACCGGCGGTGGCCCCCAGTGCGGCGTCGCCGATCGAATCGAGCCCGCTCGCTCCGCTCCCGGCGCCCAGCCCGGCGAGTCCGGTCTCCAGGGTGCCGCCGAGGCCGCCCTGCAGGGTGCTGTCCACTCCGGCCACCAGGTCCGTGCCGGTCTCGGCCACGGTGCCCAGGCCGGCCAGTGTGCCGGCGCCCAGGTTGCCGGTGAGGCCGTCGACGACCGTGCCGCCGAGCCCCTCGGTGACCAGGATCGGTCCGCCGACGGTGATGGTGCCCTCGGGGGAGAGGATGAGGCTCGGGTTGATGATCGCCTCGAGTTCGCCGGTCAGCGCCCCGCCGAGACCACCTGTCGCCTCCAGGGTGGAGTCGAGGGTGGCAACGAGGCCGTCGGTGGCCGACAGGTCCACGTCGAGCGCGGTGCTGAGTACGGTGCTGAGGGCCGCGGGGAGTTCGGCTCCGCCTGCCAGCTGGCCGGCCAGCGAACCGCCGAGCTCGCCACTCAGCGCGGTCCCGAGGACAGCGCCGAGGGATGCGCCCAGGTCGGCGCCGACATCGCCGCCGGCAGCCAGCACGGTCTCGAGGGTTCCGCCGAGGTCGGCCGCGGTCTCGGTGACCAGGCCGAGTCCTGCGCCGGCGTCGAGTGCGGCGTCCAGCGCGCCGCCGAGCTGGGCGATCAGTGCGCCGTCGACGCCGAGTGCGCCGCCGAGGTCCGCAGCGAGCAGTTCGCCGAGGTTCAGTCCGGCACCGGCCGCGGCGTCGAGGATGCCCTCGATGCCGGTGGTCGCGCCCAGCACGCCGCCCAGGGTGGCGCCGAGTCCGGCTGCGAGGTCACCGCCGCCGCCGACGATCGCACCCAGTTGCGCGGCGAGATCGGTGGCCAGGCCGCCCTCGAGCAGACCCGTGAGGTCGGCACCGAGGACGCCGCCCAGTTCCAGGGCGCCACCCAGCGCGGCTCCCAGATCGGCGCCCGCGGCGGCACCCAGGACGCCGGTGAGCACGGTGCTCAGCGCGGTGTCGAGTCCGGCGCCGGCCGACAGCAGTCCGTTGAGCGCGGCGCCGAGTTCGGTGCCGAGCCCGCCCACGACCCCGAGCCCGCCGCCGAGGGCGCCTTCGACAGCGCCCCCGAGACCGGCGCCCAGTCCGGCACCGAGGCCCAGACCCGCGTCGAGTGCCCCGCCGACCCCGGCTTCGAGTGCGCCACCGAGACCGAGTCCGGCGTCGAGTGCGCCACCGAGTCCGGCGGTGAGGTCGGCTGCGAGACCACCTTCGAGTGCCGCGGCGAGCGTGCCGCCCAGGGCCGCGCCGAGACCGGCTGCGGCCTCACCGCCGACCTCGAGGCCGGCGGACAGGGCTCCGGCCAGAGTGGTACCGAGATCGCCACCTGCCTCGAGCAGTGCCTCGACGTCGACGATCCCGCCGGCTTCGAGGACGGATTCGAGTGCCGCGGCGAGTCCGGCCTGAGCGCCGCCGCCGACACCGAGTGCGGCGGTCAGGGCGCCGCCGAGGACGGCGTTCGCACCGGCGGCGCCGGTCAGGACCAGGCCACCGGTCGCGGCTGCCGTCGAGGTCAGGGCCACGCCCAGTGCGGTGCCGAGCGACGCGGCTGCCGTACCGCCCGCGGCCAGGGTGGAGCTGAGTGCGCCGCTGAGGGTGGCGCCGAGTTCGCCGGACAGCTCGGCGATGGCCTGCGCGTCCAGCAGACCCGACAGCGTCGCGGAGAGGTCGCCGGCGACGTCAAGAGTGGAGGTGAGGGCGGCGGTCAGATCGCCGGACAGTTCGGCGCCCAGGCCGAGGGCACCGGTGAGGACCGCCGAGATGGCACCGCCCGCACCGAGACCGGCGCCGAGTGCGGCCGCGAGGTCGGCGCCGAGCGCGCCGCCCGCACCGATCGTCGCACCGAGGAGACCACCCAGGGTCGCACCGAAGGAACCGGCGAGCTCGCCGCCCGCACCGAGTGCGGCGGACAGCTGCGCGGCGAGACCGCCACCGAGGCCGAGTCCGAGGTCTGCGCCGGCGGCGAGGAGTGCATCGAGCGAAGCCCCGAGTTGAGCGACCAGCGCGCCTTCGGCACCGATCGCGCCGGCCAGCGACCCGGCGATGACCGGCCCGATGCCTGCGGCGATCTCGATCCCACCGTCGACGACGGTGTCGAGCGCTGCACCCAGTGCCGCACCGAACTGCGCTGCGACCGCGCCGCCGGCACCCACACCGGCGGACAGCGCCGCGCCGAGTGTAACGGCCAGCTGTCCGGCCAGGTCGAGGTCACCGAAGGCGATGCCGCCGAGATCGAGATCGGCCAGCGACAGACCGGAGAGGTCGATGTCACCCAGCCCGATGCCGCCGAGGAGACCACCGAAGTCGATGTCGCCCAGATCGATTCCACCCAGATCGATTCCACCGAGGTCGAGTCCGCCCACGCCGAAGCCGCCCAGATCGAGTCCACCGATTCCGCCGAAGTTCACGTCGCCCAGGGCGACGTTCCCGCCGCCGAGATTGATGTCGCCGAGGTTCAGACCGCCCAGGCCGACGCCACCGCCGCCGATCACACCCCCGCCGACTGCGCCGCCCACGGCCCCACCGACGGCGCCGCCGCCGGCACCGATGATCGCGCCGAGTCCGCCGCCGGCCCCGGCGGCCAGGCCGGCATCCGCCACCAGCGGTGCTGCCGCGGAGACATCGGCCGGGGTGACGCCGGTGAGACCGGCGCGATCGATCGCGGCCTGGGGGTTGCCGCAGTAGGCGTTGAAGGATTCCTCGTCGCGAAGCAGACCGAGGATGAAGTCGAGTACCGCGTTGCTCGGCATGGCGTCGTTCCTTGCGTCGGGGAGATCGGAGTTCGATCCCGTGTCGAGTTCGACCGTATGGACTCCGGCGCCGGACGACATCGGGGTAAATCCCCAGTCCTGTCGAGGAGGGGGGTGGGCCGGCGCCCCCGGGGATTCGGCTGGGGCCGGGCTCGTCGCATCCCACGTATAGGGGTGTCGGGACTTTCCCCCTAATCTCCGCCCAAGGGCTAACACCTGGGCATCGGTGCGCGACACACTGGGTGACGTGCACCGCCGGGGCCGGGGCACGTGACATCGACGGTGTGCTCGAGATGAGGGACCGTCACCGACCACCGTCTGCAGGTGCGAACAGGAGTGACCGTCATGGCCATCGGGATCGGTGTGAAGATCGGGACCGCGAACAGCGTCGCGGTAGCTGCCTCGGAACATTCCTGGGAGGGTGCGGTCTCGGTCGAGACCTCCGCTCTGGTGGATGCCGACGACTTCGTCGCCCGGGTCGGCGACCCGGTACCGATGCTCGACGACCACGGGCACACGATCGCGGCCGCCGAGATCTACGCGGACGCGGTCACAGCGCTGCTCGCCCGGCTCGACCTCGGGACGGACTCGTCACGGTTCGACGACGCGCACCTGAGTGTCGTGTTTCCCGACAACTGGACCGATCAGGCCGTCGACGAGGCCAGGACAGCGCTCGCGGCCCACCCCGACGCGGTGCCGGCGGAGTCGACCACCTGGGTTCCCGAATCGCGCGCCACCCTGGCCGCGGCCGAGCATGCCGAGGGCGCCTTCGGCGACGGCACCGTCGTCGTCTGTGATCTCGGCGCGACCGGCGTCACCGTCTCCGTCCTGACCACCGGCTCCGACGCGGCTCCGGTGGGCCGCCCGGTGCGGCTGGAGACGGTGAGCGGCAACGAGTTCGACCGCCTGGTGCTGGCGCACACGCTCCGGGTCACCGGTGCCGACGCCGAGGTCGACTCGGGCCTTGCCGACCCGCAGCGCAGCGGCGCGATCCTCGACGACGTGAACCGGCTGCGTGGCGACTGTCGACGGGCCAAGGAGTGTCTGTCGGTCGACACCGACACCGTCGTCGACGTGCGGGTCGGAGACGTCCGCACCGAGGCGCGGCTGGTCCGGGACGACATCGAGGATCTGCTCCGCGCCCCGGTTCTGGAATCGGTTGCGCTGGTTCGTGAAGCGCTCACGGCCTCGGCGGTCGGCCTCGACTCCTCCGGAGCGGCCGCGACAGGGTTGAATCCGGCCGGTGCGACCGCGATGCTCCTCGGTGGTGGCGGTGCCGCGATCCCGCTCGTCACCGAGATGCTGTCCTCGACCCTGCGTCTGCCGGTCGTCGGCGACCCGGACCCGGCGTCCGCCTCGGCGGCCGGTGGCGCACTGATGGCCGGCGCCGCCCTCGCCGCCCACCGGTCGGCGATCGCGCCCGCCGCCTCCACCACTGCCGTCGTCTCGGCCTCGCCCGACGAGCGCCCGCTCCGCGAGATCGTCCCGGCGCCGAGCACTCCGGTGACCGAACCCGCCCCGCGCTTGTCGCGACGTAAGCGCGGCACGCTGATCACGCTCGGCGCCGCCGCCCTGGCGCTCGTGACGGCAACCGGACTCTCCGTCGGCACCGGACTCGTCGGCTCGGTCGGGGAGTCCACGCCCCCACCCGCTGGAGCAGCGACGACGACGGCGACCTCGTCCCAGAATCCCGGGGGCGGTCCGGGTACCACGGTGGCGGGTGCGCGTCCGGGAACCTCGGCCGCGCCGGTGACCGGTGCGGGCACCCGGGCTCCCGGCGCCGGAACCGGCACACCCGGACGCGCCGCGACCAACACACCGACGGGTGGAGCGCCCGCCCCCGGAACCACCCCTGGCCGGACGGCACCCGCACCCGCGCCGGGACCGGCTCCGGCGGCGCCGTCGGTCCCGTCGGCACCCGGCACCCCGTCGGTGCCCAGCCAGCCAGAACCGGAAGTCCCCGATCCGGGCACCGGTGGCGGCTCCGGCGGTGGCGGAGTCACCCCGGGCGGGGTCCTGGAAGCTCCCGGTCGGGTCCTCGACGGCACCGGCCAGATCGTCTGCGGCGTCACCGGCGTCATCGGCGTCGACTGCTGAGCCCGGTGACTCCCGGCCACCCCTGGTCTGTGCGATGACGCCGACGACACCGGTCTCGATGATCGGCGACCTGTCACCCGCTGCGTCGCGTATCTCGTCGTGGATCTCGGGCGTCGTCGACCGCGCGCAGGGCGGCCATCCGCTGTGCGCCGTGGTCGTCGGAACCCCGGGAAGCGGACGGTCGACGCTGCTGGGCGGCGTCCGGGAACAACTGCGACAGCGGGGTCTCCCGGTGAGTGTCGGGCTGCCCACGGGCAGCGAGACCGGCCCGGTGTTCGTCCTCGCCGACGACATGCACTTGTGGCCCGGGCCCGTGATCGATACCGCCCTGGGGATGCTCGACGCCGGGACGATCGGGTTGATCGCCACCACCGAACCGAGGGAACTGGACCCGAGCGTCCGCCTGCTCCGGGACCGCTCCCGGCCATACGGTGCCGTCCTCGAACTCGAGGCTCTGGGCACCGCCGACGTCCTGACCCGCGCGACGCGCACGGGTCTGACGCTCGACCCGACCACGGCATCGCAGATCCGCCGACGCTGTGGTGGTGCCCCAGTACTCGTCGACAGCGCACTCGAGGCGATCCGGAACGCCGGACTCGGCGTCGGGAACACCGCCGACGAACCGTCCCCCGACGTGATCGCGATCGTCGAACGGGTGGCCCGCGACTGGCATCACCGATTGTTGCGCGGGCTCGATCCGCTGACGCTCGCCGTGCTCGCCCTCGCCTCGGTCCGGGCGCCCCTCGACCCCGACAGCCTGGCCGACGCGGCCGGAGTCGACCGGGCTGCCGCGGCCGGGGCTCTCGACCGGGCACGGGGCTGCGGCCTGTTGCGCGGCTCGGACGTCTTCGTGTCGGCCGCCGCCGGACCGTTGCGAGATGTGCTGGGGGACCGACGGATCGGCGAGCTCCGCCACAGATCCGTCGTCGCCGCACTGCGCGCGGCCGAACTCACCCCGGACACCGCGCTGCTGGCCGCCGAGGCCGGTGTCGACGACCCACGCATCGTCGACGCGTTGCTGGCCGGCGCCACCGACGCCACCGGGGCGCGGGCGGCGGTCCTCCTCCGGGCCGCCGACCGGGTGGCGCCGGGACGCGATGACGTCCGGTTGCTGATGGCGCAACGAGCACTGGCGTCCGGTGACCTCGATGGCGCGGGCGACGCGGCCGATCAGCGGTTGGAGACGGCCGGTCCGGCCGACCCCGGGGTCGCGGAGTGGGTGGAGCTCGCCGCCACCGTCGCCGCGCATCGCGGACTGGCGTCGCATGCCGCCGACCTCCACCGGTGGGTCGGCTCGAGTTCGTCCGGGGTGCAATCGCTCCCGGCCGCGGTGGCCCTGCTCGCCGTCGGTGATCGCGCGGCGGTCACCGCCATCGCCGCGGCGGATCGAGGCCGCGCGCCGGTCGCAAGCAGGGCCGCACGGTCGCTGGTGACCCGTGGGCTGCTGGCCACCCTCGGCGATGCGGACGACGCGCCCACCGGCGACGACGCGGTCGACGCCGTGATCCGGGGGCTCTCGGCCGGGGGTGCGGGGTTCCGGGGTCCGTATGCGGGCCGGATTCTGCAGGCGGCCACCGCGGTGGCGCTGAATCACGGTGACATCGTCGGGGCACAGACGATCAGGTCGGTGGCCCCCGAGTCCGGGCGCGCTCTGATCGACGCCGAGATCGCCTTGGCCGTCGGCGATCTCGAGATGACGGCGCGCCTGATCCCGTCGGATGATCCGGTTCCTGTGCCCGAACGTCTTCGATGGCAGGCGATTCGACTCGGACTCGCCCGACGCCGAGGCGACGCTGCTGCACTGACCGCGGCGTGGCAGCACGGGTTGTCGCTGCTCGCCGGCACCGAGGTGGACCTCTTTCTGCTGCGGGCGTTCGGCGAGTTCTGGATCGCCGCAGCGAGTGTGGGCCAGTTGTCGGCGGTCGATCGACACGTGGACACCGCCGACCGGTTGCTCGCCCGTCTGGAGGATCCCCCGGCATGGACACAGTTCTGGGACTTCGCCGGCGTGCAGGCAGCGGCCACCGCGCATGACGACACCGCCATGGCGCACCGGTTGGCTCGTCTCGACCTCGCAGCGGC
Source organism: Gordonia sp. McavH-238-E (assembly GCF_022348225.1). Taxonomy (NCBI): domain Bacteria; kingdom Bacillati; phylum Actinomycetota; class Actinomycetes; order Mycobacteriales; family Gordoniaceae; genus Gordonia; species Gordonia sp. McavH-238-E. The sequence goes on along the minus strand of NZ_JAKRFE010000013.1, from coordinate 80,133 downwards.
GGAGAACCGGACGGCCCGCTCGCTCGCCGTCGCCGCCCGCGTCTGGGTGTCGCTGACACCCGATGACTCCGAGGCTGTCGCCGCCACCGCGGTTGAGGTCACGGCGGCGGTCGACGCGTTGCGGAGTGTCGGATTGCACTGGGAGGCAGATCGGTTGGCAGGGATGGCCGCGCTGCGCGCCGATGATCCATCGACCGCGGCCGGCCTCCTGGACACCGCCCGCTCGGCCGATGAGGAACGGCGTCGCACCCCGCCGATCGGTGGACCGCTCACCGAACGCGAGGCGGAGGTCGCCCACGAACTACTCCAGGGCTTCACCTACCGGGAGATCGGTGAGCGACTGTACATCTCGGCGAAGACCGTCGAACACCACGTCGCCCGGATCCGACGCAGGCTCGACGCCGGATCCCGCTCGGACCTGATGGCTGCCCTTCGTGCGGCCGGGTATCGGTGACGACTCTGCCCTCGCGCTGAGAACCGCCCCAGGAGAGGCCGCCGGGGACGATAGGTCGTCGGTCGACTTCCCTGGGGTGGCTTCCGGGTCGTTTCGACGACGGCCCGCGCGGAGATGCCACGGATCGGAACCCGGCGGTGGTACCAACAGGTCATGGAACACATGCAGTGCCCCGGTGATCGGGAGCCGTTCTGATGCCGGCGGTCCTCATCGAGCGCGACGGTGAGATCACGACGCTCACCCTCAACCGCCCGGACGCGCTGAACACCTTGAACGTCGACCTGGTTCGGGAACTGACCGGTGCCCTCGATGCCGTCGACGAGGATCCCGGGTGCCGGGTCGTGATCCTGACCGGGGCGGGCCGCGCGTTCTGCGCCGGCCTCGACCTGAACGGCTACGGCGACGACGATTCCGTCACCGACCGCGGTGGGGTGATCCCGATGTTCGAGCGCCAGCAGGACATCGCCGGTCTCGCACGCCGGTTGCACGGGCTGCGCCAGCCGGTGATCGCCGCGGTCAACGGGCCCGCCGCCGGCGGTGGTCTGGCCCTGGTGTGCGCGAGCGACATCCGCATCGGGTCCACGACGAGCGTGTACGCGGTCGGGTTCATCCGGGCCGGGTTCTCCGCCTGCGACATCGGCGTGTCCTGGTTGCTCCCGCGCCTCGTGGGGACGGGCCGGGCGCACGAACTGATGCTGACGGGACGCAAGTTCACGGCCGTCGAGGCGGAGCGGTACGGATTGCTGGTCGATCTGGCCGAGCCCGGGGAATTGCTTGATCGGGCACACTCGACGGCCCAAGCGATCCTGGCCAATCCGCCGCTGTCGGTGGAGCTCACCAAGGTCGGGATGTGGGCCGCGGTGGAGTCCGATTCCTTCAGTGCCACCGTGGAATTCGAGAACCGGCAGCAGATGATCACGGCGATGACCGAAGATCGGGGCGAGGCGACCGCCGCCTTCCTGGAGAAACGAGCACCGAGGTACCGACGACGATGACTTCTGACCTGTTCGATGTGAGTGGCAAGACGGTGCTGGTCACCGGTGGCACGTCGGGTATCGGGGCGATGATCGCTCACGGCCTGCACGACCGTGGGGCCCGGGTGCTGATCACGGGCCGCAACGATGACGCGCTCGCCGACGCGCGCGCTGCGGGACTCACTGCGCTGCAAGCGAATCTGTCGACCGCCGAGGGTGCGCGCGCGCTCGCGGAGCAGGTGGCGTCGGAGACCGACACCCTCGACGTCCTGGTGAACAACGCCGGTGCGACCTGGGGCGCGCCGCTCGAGGAGTTTCCGGACTCGGCCTGGGACCGGGTGCTGAAGCTCAACGTGCAGACGCCGTTCGTGCTCACGCAGACGCTGCTGCCGTTGCTGACCGGTACCGCAACGGCTGACAACCCGTCGCGGGTCATCATGATCGGGAGCGTCGACGGGATCCGGGTGCCGCGCACCGCGTCGTACTCCTACTCGTCGAGCAAGGCGGCCGTCCACCAGCTGACGCGGCATCTCGCACGGGACCTCGGCCCGCGCCACGTCACCGTGAATGCCATTGCGCCAGGGCCGTTCGAGTCCAAGATGATGGCGCCGATCCTGGCCGAGCTGGGGGACGAGGTCGCCGCGGCTTCGCCGCTGGGGCGTATCGGTCGAGCCGACGACATGATCGGGACGGTGGTGTTCCTCGCCAGCCGTGCCGGTTGTTATCTCACCGGCACCGTGATCCCGGTCGACGGCGGGATCGCGACAACGCTCTGACCCCTGAGTCCAGTCAACGGGATTCCGACGCACGGTCAACGAAATCCGCTGCACAGTCAACGGGATTGGGCGCACGGTCAACGAAATACGGTGCACAGTCAACGGGATCCGAAGCACGGTCAGAGGGCAGTGCGGAATAGGCAGATGGTCGGGAGTTCCGGATCAAGAAAAGCACATACGGCATAGTTCACTGTGCGATGTGCGTGCTGGTCAGGTTCGCTGTGTAAAGGTGTTCCTCATTCAATTCCCGTCAATCGCGCTGGTATCCGATAAATCTCTTTGTTAGCTTGCGGGAGATCGATGGACCGAATGACAAAGGAGGAAAGAACCAGTGCGAAAAAATCTCATCCGTGTGACCACAGCTGGCGCGGCCCTCGGGGTCGCGGCTCTGATCGCTCCCGCGGTGGCCACCGCAGCCCCGGTATCCGAGGCGAACTGCGCCAGGACCTCGACACCCGCGAACCCAGCGGGGTGGGGCAACACCTTCGGCGACGAGCAGGGCCAGGCGGGCAAGGTGACCGCCACCACCGTCGTCGACCAGGACGGGTCGCTCGAGTTCGTGACCTCCGAGCAGACACCGCGCCAGGCCTCGTACCACAGTGCCGGACAGCTCGAGTTGGCCGACGCCGCGACCAAACCGCTCAGTTTCGAGAAGTCCGACGGTCAGGCGAACTGGCAGATCCGCGTGACCGGGGCGAACACCGGACAGGGCAACGGATTTGCCACGCTCGTCTGGACCGCTCCGGCGGGCGCGGGGAAGCAGGACGCCGCCGGCTCCGATCAGTGGTGGGCCACGCGCGACCTCGGTGACATCGACAAGGGCACCAACGCCACGTTGGACGATCTGGTGAAGGCGGCCAACACCGAGGGTCACACCACGGTGGTGGACCACTACGGGATCTCGAGCCAGCCCAACGAGAAGACCGGCAAGGTCAACGTCGACAACGTCTCGTTCAACGGCTGCACCACCAACTTCGCCGCATCAGGTGCCGGCGGAGCATTCGGATCGCTGGAGAACATCTTTCCCTGATCCGTGAGTTCGACACTGCAGCAGGCGGGCCCGCGACCGGCGATCGGTCGCGGGCCCGTTACTTCCCACCGGAGGTGAGCGGGTGTCATCCGCTCACCCGAGGGACTCCGACCTCACCACTGGTCGGAGCCGACGTCGACTGGCGACACTCTCGCGTCCTGAGGACGGGATCGGTGGATCGGGTGAGGCGCTTCAGTCGTAGAGCACCGCGTCGCCACGCTTCTTGAGTTCCTCGAGCCCCGCGCGGAACCGCTCGAGGTACTCCGGTGAATGACCCTCCCAATCGGTCATCTCGCCGACGACCCGGACCGGCCGGGCGCTCCGGTAGGAGTGGGTCGGGTTGCCGGGGAACTTCTTGTCGGTGACGTTCGGGTCGTCGTGCACGTCGTCCTGCGGTTCCACGACGTAGACCCGGGGTGGACCGTCACCCACGGCCATCTCGGCCGCGAGCACGGCGCCGTCGAGCACCTTGGTCATGTAGACGAAGTTCGAGATGTGCTCGGGCCGGTAGTTCGACCGGTGACCCGGTCTCAGGAAGTCGCCGACGCGGAGATCTGCCTTGGTGCCGTGGAAATAGTCCCCGGACTCGTGCACCCGGAAACGTTCCGGTGTGTCCGCCATGTCTGGCATCGATTGCCCTCCCAGTCGTCGGTCGTCGAGCGATTGTGCCCGGCCACCGGGGTCTTGCCGCAAGCCCCGGTCCCTGACTTATGGTGAAAGGGGCGGGGTTCGGGGGCGGGAGCACCACCCCCGAACCGATCCCCTCATCCTCCTCTCGGATTTCTCACCACTGGTCGAAGCCGACGTTGATCTGGGGGTATCCGGTGTCGATGTGGTTGTTCATCCAGTAGTTCTGGGCGTGGGGTCCCCAGATGGTGCTCATGGCGGTGTTGACGTTGTGGGGGTGGTTGGTGAGTTGGTAGTTGGCGGTGGGGCCGAAGGCGCCGATGCGGTAGATGGCGTTGACGTCGAGGTGGTTGGTGAAGGGTGCGGTGGCGGTGATGGTTTCGGTGGCGCCGGGGTAGAGGATGTGTTGGGGTGCGTTGACCCATTGGCCGCCGTCGGCGTTGGCGCCTTGGAGGTATTCGGGCTTGTCGGTGTGGTTGGTGATGGTCATGGCGACGGTGGGTTCGCCGGGGCGGGTGATGGGGAGGGTGCCGGCGTGGGCTGCTCCGGCGGCGCCGAGGGCGATGCCTGTTGCGGCGGCGAGTCCGAGGGTGGCGGTGGCGATGCGGGTGGTGGTCTTCATGGTGTGCTCCCGGTGGTGTGGGGGTTGTTGTGGTGACACCACTGACTTTCCTCGGGATGTGGGTGTGGTGGTTTCCGCTGACCGGGTGATGGTGGGGGTGAACGCTGCATCCACCGATCGGGGGACACCGATTCGGGATGTGCGCTCCGCGCGTCACACTCCGCGGGCCGGTACCTCGACGACCGCGACGGTTCCACCGCCCGGATGCTTCGACAGCGACAACGTGCCGCCGCTGCCCTCGATACGCACGCGTCGTGAGGCAAGTCCGATGTGGCCGTTGGCCTGTCGCCGACGCATCAGCTCGTCGACGTCGATGTCGGCCGGCAGTCCGGTGCCGTCGTCTACGACGACGAGACGCGCTCGTCCATCGTCGAACTCGGCAGTGACATCGACTGACGTCGCGGACGCGTGCTTGATCACGTTCGTCAGCAACTCGCGGGCGGTGGCGAACAGCAGCGAATCGGCAGAGGTCCGCAGTTCCGGCGGCCAGCCTGCGGTGTCGACGGCGACCGCCGGGGTGCCGGCGCGGCTGCCGAACGACGAGGCGAGGTCGGTCAGGGCGACCGACAGCCCGGCCTGTTCGAGTACCGCCGGGTGCAACTCGCTCAGCGTCGAACGCAGGAGCTGGGCGGCGTCGCGCAGTGCACCGTCGACGCGGTCGAGGGTCACGGGGTCGGCGGAATCGCGCAGTGTGGCGAGTTCCTGACGCGCGGCCAGCACGTACTGCAGGGCCCCGTCGTGCAGGTTGTCGGCGAGGTCGCGTCGTTCGCGCTCCTCGATCTCCATCGTTGCATCGAGCAGGCGGGCGCGTTCGGCGGCGAGCGCCCCGATCGTCGTCACCCGGGATCGTTGTAAGCGGGACAACAGGATCGCGCCCACGGCGAGCGCCGCGACGACGAGGACGCGCAGCACGATCACCGACCACGGTTCGCCATTCGAGGTGCGAGCCAACGCGGACGAGACCGCGTACACCGCGGTCGTGACGATCACGACCACGGCGCATGTCCTGGGTTGCAGTGCGATCGCCGCGATCATCGGCACGAGGACGAAACCGCTGAGGAGAACGTCGGTGGTCCAACTCAATTCGTTGGACCGGCTCGCCGCCACGGCGAGCGCCGTGAGCAGCAGGAGGTCGATGGGCAACGCGATCCACGAGTAGCGGATCATCGCCGCCTCGTGTCGGACGACGACGATCGCCCCACCGATGCACCAGGCCGCGTACAGGATTGCGGTCACGACGCTGAACGTCTCGGCGTGCGCGGGTGGATCGAGACTGACGGTCAGCAACACGAACAACGACAGGAACAACCGCAGGACCACCTGAATGCGGATCCCGCGGATCGCGTGATCGATCAGGATGTCGTGAATCCGCGGCTCGTCGGCGAATTCGTCGAGACCCAGATAGCGTGTGGCCCCGGCGATCCTGTCGCTGTTGCCCGCGTCCGACCCCCGACTCGCGGGGTCCGCGCTACTCGAGGAGGCCACGGCGCATCGCTTCGGCGACCGCGGCCGCGCGGTCGGACACCCCCAGCTTCTCGTACAGACGCTGGGTGTGGGTCTTGACCGTCGACGCACCGATGTAGAGCTCGGCGGCCACCTGCGGGATCGATTGTCCACGAGCGAAACCCGTGAGCACCTGTCGTTCCCGCTCGCTCAGCGCCGGCGCATCACGCTGGGTCTGCGCCCGGATCTCGCCGGCCAGTCCGGCCGCGAGCTCGGGTGGCACCACGGTCTCGCCTCGCGCCACCCGGGTCACCGCGCCGACGATGTCGTCGCGATCGGCATCCTTGGACAGATAACCGGACGCACCCTCCTGCAGCGCCCGGAAGACGATCGGGCCGTCGGTGACCGCCGACAGCAGCAACACCCTCGTCGCCAGCCCGTCCCGCGACACCGCATGCGCGACCTCGACGCCGGTCATGAGCGGCATCTGATGGTCGACGACCGCGACATCGGGGTTCTCGCGTCGGATCAGCTCGAGACCCGCGGCGCCATCGCCCGCCTCGCCGACGACCCGCACCCGGCCACTGGCCGTCAGGCCCCGGGACACACCGTCGCGGAAGAACGGGTGGTCGTCGACGACGACCACGGTGACGAGGCTGTTCATCGGATCAGGATATGTCCCGGTGCGTCTCGAACCGACCGTATCGGCCCGCATACGCCCCCGAAACGACGAGCGGCCTGGACATTCGCCGCGGCCCCGTTACCGCCAGGTTGCCTTCCGTGACAATTCGTTTACGCCCCTTGCCCGATCGTGTACGGGTCGTATACAACTGGTGTACGGCCTTGATGTGGTCCGCTTCACACGGTGATCAATGGTCTCGGGGTGGCTCGGTGGTTGCAGCAACAACCACCGAGCCGGACAGCTCCACCTGCACGTCCGGACGTTCGCCTACTGGCAGGTAGGCGCCGGTCGCGCAGTCGTCACGCAACGACGATTCGACTGAGGAGTCGACATATGGCAACTGCCACCACGAAATCTAGCAGTCGTAGATCCCACACCAGCCTTCCGGTGATCGCCGGTTCCAGCCTCGCCGGAACCGCCGTGGAGTGGTACGACTTCTTCCTCTACGGCACCGCCGCCGCGCTGGTGTTCAACGAGGTCTTCTTCCCCGCCGACGACCCGCTCGTCGGCACCATGCTGGCCTTCGCCACCTACGCTGTGGGCTTCATCGCCCGACCGCTGGGCGCGGCGGTGCTCGGCCACTATGGCGACGTCAAAGGCCGGCGCGCCACCCTCATCGCGAGCCTCATGCTCATGGGTGTCTCGACCTTCCTGATCGCGTTCCTGCCGTCCTACGCCGCCATCGGTGTCGGCGCGCCGCTGCTGCTGGTCTTCCTGCGCCTGGTCCAAGGGTTCGCGCTCGGCGGTGAATGGGGTGGTGCAGTGCTCCTGGTCAGCGAGCACGGTGACTCGACACGCCGGGCGTTCTGGTCGTCCTGGCCCAATCTCGGTCCGCCACTGGGAAATCTCATGGCCGCCGGTGCGCTCGCGATCCTGTCCGGGGTGATGTCGGAGGAAGCGTTCCTGTCCTGGGGCTGGCGGATCGCCTTCGCGCTATCGGCCGTGATGGTGATCGTCGGGCTCGTGCTTCGCCTCTACGTCGCCGAGACCCCGCTCTTCGAGAAGTCGCAGCAGAAGGCGAAGTCGGAGACCCGCCGCATGCCCCTGGGGGCCGCCGTACGTGGGTACTGGCGTCAGATCCTGCTGGCAGCGTTCACCCGTTTCGGTGAGAACGCCGGCTTCTACATCTTCTCGCTGTTCGTCATCACCTATCTGACCCAGATCCTCGACCTGGACCGATCGACCGGGCTCAACGCCGTGATGATCGGAATGGTGGTGGCCCTGGTGACGATTCCGTTGTTCGCCATCCTGGCCGACCGGATCGGCAGGCGCCCCATCTACATCTCGGCCTCCCTGGCGACCATTGTGTGGGCCTTCGTCTTCTTCGGGCTGCTCGACACCAAGAACACCCTGGCGATCATCGTCGCCGTCTCCGTCGGTCTGCTGATCTTCGCGGCCTACAGTGCGGTGATCGGGGCGTTCTTCTCCGAGCTGTTCCCGACCGAGGTCCGCTATTCGGGCGTCTCCCTGGCCTACAACCTGGCCTCGGTGCTCGCCGGTTCGCTGGCCCCGATCATCGCGATCGCGCTCTACAACTGGTTCGACACCGGCTACGCCATCGGCGCGTACCTCGCAGTCATGGGCGTCATCTCGCTGATCGCCGCCATCATCGCCCGCGAGACACAGTCGGTCGACCTGGCGACGGTCGGCACCACGAGGGACGACGCGGGGCTCGATCACGAACCCGACGAAGATCGCACCGCCGCAGACGAAACGACCACGACCGACACAAAGCAGCAGCCGTCCACCGCCGTTGCTCGGTGACGCTCTGAGAGGAGACCACATCATGTCGACATCGCGCTCCGGCACGACAACCGCGCCCGAACTCGCCTACGAATGGCTGAAGCAGACCATCATCACGCTCCCGCGTGACGAGGAGATGTTTCTGTCCGAGGCTCAGGTCGCGGCGTCGTCGGGAATCTCGCGCACCCCGGTCCGCGAGGCCCTGATGCGGCTCGAGGCGGAGGGTTTCATCCGCCGCGTTCCACACAAAGGGGCCTACATCCCGGCGCTGTCGGATCGCGATGTCGACGAGGTCATGCAGGCGCGACGTGTCGTCGAGGAGTGGTCGGTGCACGAGGTGGCACCGCGGCCGGGACTCGTCCCGGACAAGCTGGCGCTCCTGTTGCGACAGCAGGAAGACGACCAGGACCCCGTCGACTTCATCGCGCACGACCTCGAATTCCACACGACGATCATCCGAGCGGCCGGCAACAGCCTCATGGGTGACTTCTACAACTCACTGCGCGATCGCCAGATGCGCATGGGTGTCCGCATCGTCATGAACGACGAGCACCGCAAGAAGCAGGTGCTGGTCGAGCACCGGGCGATCGCGGACGCCATCCGGGCAGGAGACGTCGACGCGGCGGTTCGCAGTGTGCGCGAGCACCTTCGGACCACGCACGACTCCCTGCGCCACTCCCATCTCTAGATCTGTACCGAGGAGACCTTCATGAAGATCGCACTGGTCCAGGTGGCCAGTCCCGACGACGAGACCGCCGCACATCGTCTCGACCGCGTGCGCACGCTCGTCGACGGCCTGCCCGACGACATCGACCTCATCGTCCTGCCGGAGCTGTGGCGGGTCGGTTACAACCACTTCGACGACTATCCGGGCTCGGCCGAGGACCTGTACGGGCCCACGGTGTCGACCATGGCTGCCATCGCGCGTCGACGGAGCTGTCTCGTCCACGCGGGCAGCATCGTCGAGGATCGTGGTTCGAACCGCCTGCGCAACACCGCCGTACTGCTCGGGCCGGACGGTACCGTCGTGCACCACTACAGCAAGGTGCACGTGTTCGGATATCAGTCGCAGGAGGCTCGGCTGCTGGAACCGGGCGAGCAGGTCCACGCCGTGGACACAGCCTTCGGCCCGGTCGCCGCGACCACCTGTTACGACCTCCGATTTCCCGGGCTCTGGTCCGAGATCGGCCTCGCCGGAGCGCAATTGGTGATCGTACCGGCAGCCTGGCCGATGGCGCGTCGGGAGCACTGGCGGTTGCTGACCTCCGCACGCGCCGTCGACAACCAGGTGTTCGTCATCGCGTGCAACGCCGCCGGTACCCACGCGGGGGTCGAACTCGCGGGTCACAGCCGCATCGTCGACCCGTGGGGATCGATTGTCGCAGAAGCTGGTTCGGATGAAGGGGTCACCCTCGCCGAGATCGACCCCGCACTCGTCTCCGCCGTGCGGTCGGAGTTCCCGGTTCTCGGCGATCGGCTGCCCGACTACTCCGTTCTGTCCCGTAGAAAGGTCCACTCATGACCGGCACCGACACCCGGGTGCTCAGCTTCTCGATCGCCGGCACCGCCGAGCAGATCGACTTCGACACCCTCCGCACACTCGTCGCGGGGTACACCGGTCGCGACGAAGCCGCAGTGCGACACCACATCGACGAGCTCGCGGCGATCGGGGTGGCCCCGCCGCCCGAGGTCCCCATGTTCTATCCCGTCGAGCCCGGCAGCGTCACCACCGACGAGGTCACGGAGGTCTACGGTCGCGAGACCTCGGGCGAGGTGGAGCCGGTGCTGCTGCGCCGGAAAGGGCGCTGGTACCTCGGGATCGGCTCCGACCACACCGACCGAAAACTCGAGACCGTGGACATCGGTGACTCGAAACGCGCTTGCCCCAAGCCCATCGGTTCGCAGATCGCCGAGATCACGTCCTGGGACGAGTTCGACTGGGACGCATGCCATGCCCGGAGCTGGGTCGACGGTCACCTCTATCAAGACGGCTCGCTGGCGGGACTGCGGACGCCGCAGAACCTGCTCGGCATCCTCGGCGAGCGCGAGGGCGACGACGGCACCGACCTGCTTTGTTTCGCGGGCACGCTGCCCCTCCTCGACGGCACCTTCGTCTACGGCACCCGCTGGGATCTCGAACTCACCCTGCCGGACGGGACCGTCCTCACCCACTCCTACACCTCAGATCCGGAAGGACGATGATGATGCGTACCGGAACCGACTACCTGGCCTCCCTGAACGACGGACGCGTGGTGCTCGTCGACGGGCAGAAGGTCGACGACGTCACCACCCACCCGGCGTTCGCGCCGGTCGCGGCGACCATCGCCGAGATGTTCGATCTGGCCGCCGATCCCGAGCGCGGGATGCAGTACACCGCGCCGGAGACCGGTGCCCCTGCCAACCGCACCTTCGGAATCCCCCGCAGTCGTGAGGAACTCAGACTCCGTCGCGAAGCCATCCAGACGTGGGCCCGGCACACCCATGGGTGGGTCGGACGCAGCCCCGACCACGTCGGAACCTTCCTCGCATCCTTCGCCGCCCATCCCGAGGTGTTCACCGGCGAGGGCCGCGACCTGTCGGCGAACGTGACGGCATTCCATCGTCGGTTGCTGGAGGAGAATCTGTATGTCTCCTATGCGATCATTCCGCCGCAGGTCTCGCGGGCGACCACGGCGTCGGGCTGGGAGGGCGAGTTCCTCCAGGCCGGTGTCGTGCGCGAGACCGATGAGGGGATCATCGTGCGCGGGTCGCAGATGCTCGCCACCGGCGCCGCCATCGCCGACGAGGTGTTCGTCTCGTGCATCAAACCGCTCGGCCCGGACGACAGTGACTTCGCCGTCTCGTTCGTGGTCCCGGTGGCGACCGAGGGCCTGAAGCTGTACTGCCGCCGTCCCTATGCGCCCGCCGCGACCAGCAGCTTCGACTACCCGCTGACCTCACGGTACGACGAGCCGGACGCCCTGGTGGTGTTCGACGACGTGCTGGTGCCCTGGGATCGGGTGTTCGTCGACCGCGACATCGTCGGCGTGCGCCGCCAGTTCTTCGAGACCGGAGCACACGTCTTCGGCAACTGGCAGGCGCAGATCCGCTTCGCCACCAAGCTGAAATTCATCGCCGGCGTGGCGCGCCGGGTGACCCAGGTGAACGGCGTGGACAAGATCCCCAGCGTCCAGGAGAAGCTCGGCGAACTCGCCGCCGTCGTGTCCGGCGTCGAATCCGCGGTGCTGGCGGCGGAATACACGGCGGAACCGGACGCCTCCGGGCAATGGCTGCCGGGTCGGCAGGCGCTCTACGGGTCGATGGGTCTGCAGTCGGAGACCTATCCGCGCGTGCTCGCCATCCTCCGCGACCTGGTCGGCGGTGGGGTGCTGCAGCTGCCCTCGAGCGTGCACGACCTCACGAGCTCGTTGACCGCCAAGGACATCCAGCACTATGTGCAGTCGCCGGGAGTGCCGTCCGAAGAGCGGATCAAGCTGTTCAAGCTGGCCTGGGACATCGTCGGTTCCGAGTTCGCCGGCCGACACCAGCAGTACGAGATGTTCTACGCCGGAGCGCCTTTCGTCGTGAAAGGTGCCTACACCTACCGCAACTACGCCTACGACGACGCGCTCGAGGACGTTGCAGGCTTCCTGCAGTCCTACAAGCTCGAAAACGCCTGAGAGGAGCCATCATGGCCAAACCCGAATACGAGTTCTTCCCGGTCACCGATGTGGAATACACCGTGTGTCCCGGCGGCGATCCCAAGATCACCGAACGCATCCTGTCGCGCGACCCGGACGGCAACGTCGCCACCCGCATCCTCCGCTACGAGGCGGGCGCCGACTCCAGCCCGATGGGCGTGCAAAAACACGACTTCTGGGAGGAGGTCTACATCCTCGAGGGTTCGTTCGTCGACCTGACCCTGGACCAGACGTTCTCGGCCGGTGAGTACGCCTGCCGCCCACCGGGAATGCCGCACGGCCCGTGGCGTACCGACGAGGGTGTGCTCACCTTCGAGGTCCGCTACCGCAGCGCATAGGAGACGATCATGACCCTGCCGGCCTTCTCTCGTCCCACTCACTCCGACATGCGACGCAGCATGGGGAGGTTCACCACCGGTGTCGCGGTCGTCAGCGCCGAGGACTCCGACGGCGAACCGTGCGGCATGACCATCAGCTCGCTGACGTCGATCAGTCTCGACCCCGCGATCATCCTGGTGTCGCTGACCCACGGATCCCGGACCACGGACGCGGTGGAGGCCGGCGGGCGGTTCGCGGTGTCGATCCTGTCGTCCCGGCAGGAGGCGGTCGCCCGGCGCTTCGCGACCCGTGGCGGCGCACGGTTCGAGGGACTGCCGTGTGACCGCACCGCCTGCGGACTTCCGGTGGTCGCCGATGCACTCGCGCACCTGGAATGCACGGTGCACAGCGCGCACGACGTCGGTGACCACCGCGTCTTCTACGGCGACGTGTCCGAGCTGCGGTGGCGCGACGGCACCGGCCTGGTGTTCTACTCCGGCCGGTTCGGCGACTTCCGCGACTTCGGTCACGACGAGGTGCCCTGGCTGTTCTGAGCCGGAACAACGCTCCGACGCCACTCCGAATACCACCGCCGGTCGCGCGAGACAGCGTCATTTGGCACCCTCGGATCGGGACCGATACGAGGATCGGAGTGGGGGATGAATCGACCGGACCTACACCTGGGAGCGCTGGGCGGCCCGCTCCCGCGATCGCCGCTGCACGTGCTGCGGACCTACCTGGCCGCGACGACGCTGTTGTACGCGATGGGCGTGGCCCTCACGCTGTTCCCGGTCGACGACTCGGCGACGCTGTCCGACCCGACCGGGGGACTGATCGCCGTCGCGCTGGGAATCGCGGCGCTGGGGTGGCTGTCGGTGCGGCCCCAGCGTCCGCTTCCGGCCGTGATCGCGGCGTGTGCGGCCACCCCGACAGTGATGGCGTTCCACGAGCTGATCGCTGCCGAGTTCCTCTGCATGGTCGCGGCGATGTTCCTGGCGATGTACCTGCGCGCCACCTTTCCGCGTCGCCAGGCGTGGGTGCTCGTCGGTCTGCTGACCGTCGGGTGTGTCGTCGCGCTCGCGGTGGCGCCGGCGCCCAAATACCTCAGCACCTACATCGTCGTCGCGGTGGCGATCCCCGCGGCGGCCGAGTCGTTCGGGTTGCTGACGCGGACACTGCTCACCGCGGTCTGCACGGATCCGCTGACCGGCGTCTTCAACCGCGCGGGTTGGGAACTCGCCACCGCCGGGCTCTTCGCCGGGCGGCGGTCGGCCGCGGCGGTCACGGTGATCTCACTGGACATCGATGCTCCCGCGCCGGCCGCCGGCATCGGCGATGGTGAGGCGGCGGGCCGGCAGTTGGTGCAGAACGCCCGGACCTGCGTCGCTCTGCTGCCCGCCGAGACCGCGATGGCCCGTCTGGGCGATTCCGAGTTCGCGATCTGCGTGGTGCACGACGACGACGGCCCGCCCGGGCAGGCTGCGACGTTGATCGACGAGCTGCGGAGAGAGCTTCCCGATGCCTCGCTGGCTGCCGCCACCGCACCCGCGCCGGCCGCGGACATCACCGCCCTGCATGCGCAGGCGGCGTCCCGGCTGGCGTCGGTCCGACGCGACAGGACCCGACGGTCGGATCAGCCGGACCCGCAATGACGTCACCCGGTGTGATCACCGGAGTGGCGATTGCCCGCGAGAACGGCCGGCGCTCCCGCTAGGGTCGGGGGATGACCGGGTGGTTCGATGAGCGGATCGTCGAGACCGGTCGTCTGCCGTTGTTCTTCCTTCTACTCGCCTTCGTCCTGACTTTCCTGTTCATCCGGTTCAGCGTGCGGATGATCCGCGCGGAGGTCAGTTGGTGGCCCGGGAACGTGACGCCGGGCGGGGTCCATGTCCACCACGCCTTCTTCGGGATGATGGCGATGTTGGTGGCGGGCTTCGGTTTCGTCGCGGTCGATCCACTGCGGACACCGGTGATCGACTGTGTGCTGGCGGCCCTGTTCGGGATCGGCTCGGCGCTCGTCCTCGACGAGTTCGCGCTCATCCTCCACCTCCGCGACGTCTACTGGGCGGAAGAGGGCCGAACGTCGATCGACGCGGTGTTCGTCGCGATCGCGATCGGTCTGCTCTTCCTGCTGGGGTTGCAGCCGTTCGGGGCGTTCGAGGTCGTCGGGGACATCCGAAACGAGAACGGGCTCGTGGCACGTCTGATCGCTGCGGGTGTCGTCGTGCTGAACGTGCTCCTGGCGATCGTCACGCTGATCAAGGGCAAGGTGTGGACCGGTCTGGTCGGCATGTTCGTCCCGGTCCTGCTGTGGTTCGGGGCAGCCCGACTGGCTCGGCCGCGATCGCCGTGGGCCCGGTGGCGGTACAAGAACCGTCCCCGCAAACTGGCCCGGGCGATCGGGCGGGAGCAACGCTACCGAGAACCGCTGATGCGGTGGAAGATCGTCGTGCAGGAAGCGGTGGCAGGTCGATTCGGGGTGCCCGAGACCCCCGCGCCGATTCCCGCCACGACACCGGCACCGACGGCGGTCGGTGTGGTGACCGAAAAAGTTCCGAGTGCGCTGGCGACCGCGATCCGGTGGCGGCGCACGCGCCGGGCGCTGCGCACGGTCCCGATCTGGCGGTTGCCGGTCGTGCTGGTGACCCTCGCGATCGTCGCCGCGTGGACCACCGTCGGATTCGACGAGCTCCTCGAACTGGAAGTGGACCCGGGCACGCTGGCGACGCTGCTGAGCGTGATCGCCGGCTCGATGGCGACACTGACCGGTCTCGTGTTCACCGCCGTCACCCTCGCGATGCAGTTCGGGGCGTCGTCGATCTCGGTGCGGGTGATCCCGATGCTGCAGCAGGAACCCGTCATGCGGTGGTCCACGGGCTTCTTCCTCGCGACCTTCGTCTACAGCGTGATCATCGCGATCGACCTGTCGGTGGGCGGCCCGGACGAGCCGACTCCCGGTCTGTCGACGGCGATCGCGTTCATGCTCACCACGGTCAGCGCCTATCTCTTCATCGCGCTGGTCGGGAAGGTCGGGACCATCCTGAACACCGCCCGACTGCTGCAGTGGATCGCCGACGACGGCCGGTCGGCGATCGTCCGGCAGCTACCGCCGCCGGCGGCCCACGACGAGCTCACGGCGGCAACCGGATTCGACAAGCAGGTCGTCGCCGGGACCGCTGCCGTCCCGGGCGATGGCAGCCCCGATCCCGGTGCAGCGGCGGAGGTGACGCACACGCAGATCAGGCTGGGGGAGGTGAGCGCGCGAGGGCGGGTGTTGCTGGCCGTCAACGGCGATCGACTTCGACGGCACGCGGCGTCGTGGGACGTACGGATCAACCTGCTGATCGCCGTCGGCGACCATGTGCCGCACGATCTCCCGGTGGTCGAGGTCATCGGCGACCCGGCACGGGTGGAGAAGCGCCGGGTGCTGGCCTGCCTGCTGTTCGGCGACACCCACCAGCCATCGGTGAGTCCCGCTGCGGCGCTGCAGGCGATCTCGGACATCGCACTCAAGGCGATGTCCGCGGGAAGCAACGATCCGAGCGTCGTGGTGCAGGCGCTCGATCACACCGAGGATCTCCTGCTGCTGCTGGCACCGCGGCTGTGCGGCGACCGGACGGCGCCGGACACCTCCGTCCGCGGTATCCGCCGCAGCTGGGCGGACTATGTCGCGATCGGGACCGACGAGATCCGCCGGCACAGCACCGGACAGGTGCAGGTGCAACGCCGCCTCCGTGCGTTGTTCGAATCCCTCCTCGCCGGTTGCGGGCCGGCGCAGCGCGCCCCGGTGTCGGAGCGACTGGCCGTGCTCGACGCGCAGGTCGCGCGCGACTGGTCCGACGACCTCGATCGGCGACTGGCCGCGGCCGCGGACCGCCAGGGTTACGGTTCCGAATTCGGGCGGTCACGGTGAGCCGATAGATCACGCGAATCGGACACAGCCGATACCCTGGGTCCGTGCTCGCGTCTCACTCCGCTGACCGTCGCGAGGTGGTCGACGAGATGCGCGACGTCGTCGCAACCGCCCAGCGGGAACCGGGAACAGCCCGTCGCGGAGTCTGCGTGATCACCGCCGGACCGGGGGCCGGCAAGACCCACACCCTGCGGGAATTGGCGTCGGCCGCTGACGGATCCGTCCGGACGGTGCGGGCGGACGAACTGTCGTGGCGCCAGCCGTTCGGGCTCGCGGGGCAGTTGCTCGACGTCGATCTGCCGAACCCGGTGCCCGACGGCTTCGAGGACGACCTGTATGCGCGCGTGGACGCGCTGTGCGCCGGTGGTCCGCTGGTGCTCGTCGTCGACGACGCGCATCACGCCGACGCCGCGACCCTGGAACTGTTGTCGCGGCTCGTGGCCGCCACCCACGTCCTGCCGCTGACGCTCCTCGTCGGTCGCCGGCCGCTACCGGAACGGGACCTGCTGAACCGGCTCGTGGCACGCGCGGAGGTCGGCGAATGGTCGTTGCCACCGCTGGGCGTCGACGAGGTCCGCCGCATCTCGGCCGAGATCGTCGGTGCCGCGCCGGATGACGAACTGCTCGGACTCCTCGACGCATCGGGAGGCAATCCGATGCACGTGATCTCGGTTCTGCGCGCCCTCCAGCAGTCGGGTGGCCTGCGGATCGCCGACGGCCGTGCGTCGGTCGATGCCCGCACCCGGGCGGGTATGCCGAGCGGGCTCGAGGACGCGATCGCCGAGCATGTCGCACTGCTCGACGGCCGCGCGCGCGAACTGACCCAGAAACTGGCGGTGTGGGGTGGCCCGGCGACACTCGCCCAACTGGCCGCGGTCGACGCCGTTCCGCCCGCCTCGCTCGTCGGGGCGGCGCAGTCGGCGATCGACGCGGGGATCATCGCCGTCGACGATGCGGGAGCTCTGCGGTTCACCCACGACCTGTATGCCGACGTCACCTACGGGCACCTCGATCCGATGTTGCGCTCCGTGCTGCACGATGCGATCGCCAGTCATCCCAGCACCCGGCACAACCCGCAGTCCGTGGCGCATCACCGGATCGCCTCGGGGAGTGACGAATCCGCGATGTTCGCCGCGGTGCGCCGGGCGGAGAGCGAACTCGCCAGCACACCGGCCGTCGCGGCCGAGCTCCTCGAGACCCTGGCCACGCGTACCGTGCGCCCGCCGGCAGGGGTGAACACCGCCCTCGCCCTCGCCCTCGCCCGCACCGGTCAGCTGGACCGCGCGTCTCGGGTCGCCGAGGACGGCATGGCGTCGGCGACCGAGATCGCCGAGATCGCCGACCTCCACCGAATCCTGTTGTTCGCGTTGATAGCCCAGGGCGAGACCGACCGGGTCCGGAGTCTGATCGATGAGACCCTGAAGCTCCCCGTGGGTGACGATGTCGTCGGCACGCTCACCGATCTGCGGCACTACGTCGGCCTTCTCGACGGGCGTGCCCCCGCCCCGGACACCCCGTTCTTCGACGTCGACCTGGATGCGTCGACCCGCTCCGTGTCCGGCCTGATCGCCGAGGCGCTCCGGCTGTTCCTGCGTGGCGAGGTGGACGACGCGCTGCGCACGGCGTTGCTCGCCTCGCGACGCGACGCCGAGGAATCCGCCGCCGGCACGTTGTCCACGTCGTCCGCCGACATCTGGCCCTCACTGATCGAGCAGTACGCGCACGGCCCGGCCGCCGCGGCGGACCTGCTCGCGGGCGCCGCCCGGTTGCGTTCGAGCCGGGGAACCGACTGGATGACCGCCTATCACGAGTTCACCCGCGGTGGGATCGCGCTTGGGCTCGGCGACCTCGACGACTCGGCCGCGTCCTTCGACGCCGGCCTGGACCGCGCGGACTCCGCGGACATGGGCTGGAAGTCGATGGCGGTCGGCGGTCGGGCCATGGTCGACGTGCTCCGTGGCGACCTCGCGACCGCGTCGACCCGGCTCGACGCGTGGGACGGGACGGGCCTGCCCAATCAGTTCGGATTCCCGGTGCCCGCCCACGCCCGGGCCCTGCTGCACGAGGCGAACCGGAAGCTGCGCGCGGCCGCGACGACGGCCGGTGCCGCCTGGGATGACGGCCGCCGTCTGAACCTCTGTTCCTGGCTGCCCACCGTCGCGCTGGGAACCGCGCGGATCGGCGTCCGCGCCGGCGACACCGCGCTGCTCGGCAGTGTTCTCGACGGTCTCGACGACATCCCGATCCCACCCGCGTGGCCGATGTCCGGCCCCGTCGCGGTGGCCCGCGCGATGTGCGCCGTGGCGCTCCACGACGAGAACCCGCTGACGATCGTGGCCGCCGCCGACGAGCATGCCGACATCCTGCAGACCGTCGGAGACCGGCAGTCCGAAGCGTGCGTGTGGGAGGAGGCCGCCTGTGCGGCGGCGATGGCGGGAGATCGGGACCGCGGCCGCGACCTCGCCCGACGTGCGATGCGCCTGACGCGCGCGATGGGTGCCGCCACCAGCTCGGCGCGCGTGGCCTCCAGGTTGCGGCCGTTGGGGATTCGGCTCGATCCCGCCGCGCGGGACCGGCCGACGCACGGCTGGGAGAGTCTCACCAAGACCGAGACGACCGTCGCCGAGCTGGTCGCGACCGGTATGAGCGGAGGCGAGATCGCCGACCGTCTGTTCATCTCGACCCGCACGGTGCAGACCCACGTCTCGCACGCCCTGGCCAAGCTCGGCCTGCGCACCCGCGTCGAACTCGCCGCGTTCGTCGTGGGTCGGCAGCAGAACTGATCGAACTCCGCACGGTTGGCGGCGATTTCTCCGTCATGACGCAGATGTACGCGTCATCGGCGCGGCGGACAGTGGGTGTACCCCAACGAGGACCCACCTCGGCCGTACCGAAGGAGAACACACCGTGAACGCCAAGTCGATGATCCTGGGACTCGCCCCGTGGTTCGTATTCGCCTGGTCGGCCGAACGCCTGGGCGCCGACCACGTCACTTTCGCCGCGCTCGCCGCGTGCGCACTGGCCCTGGCCGTCACCATCTACGAGGCGGTCCGCACGGGTGGCGGATGGAAGATCATCGACGTCGCCGGGGTCGTCCTGTTCGGTGTCATCGCGCTCATCGGAGTCTTCGGCGACCACGGGGTCGACGAGGCGCTCGTGTTCTTCGGGCGTGGTGGCTCGGCGTTCGTCCTTGCCGCGGTCATGGCGGTGTCGGCGTTCACGGTCCCGTTCACCGAGCAATATGCCCGGGAGTCCGTCGACCCCGCGCTGTGGCACTCGCCCGTGTTCCGTGCCAAGAACCGCCAGATCAGCCTCCTGTGGGCCGGTGCGATCGCACTCATGGGTTGCTCGCACATCGTCGCCGGGTTTCTGGCGTCGTCGGCGTCGGTATCGGGCAGCCACCCCGGCAACATCCTGCTCAACTGGGTCGTCCCGATCGCGCTGATCGTGTTCGCGGTCAAGCGGACCCGGGCCATCGCCGACGCAGCGCCCAGCGCGCCCGCCGACTCCACCGCACCGGCCGCCGGCTGAACCGCCGCGACGCAACCAATTTCGACCAGCCCAGAGGAATTCCGATGACCATCGCAACGCCCCCCACCCCCGCTCCCGTCGACATGGCCCACCACGCCCACCTCACCGGTGTCTTCGCGCCGCAGCGCGACGAGGTCGATGTCGCCGATCTGCCCGTCTCCGGCGAGATCCCGGCGGGCCTACACGGCAGCTACCTACGCAACGGGCCCAACCCTCGCTTCGATCCGATCGGCTCGTTCGTCTATCCCCTCGACGGCGACGGCATGGTGCATCGGATCAGCATCTCCGACGGTCGTGTCGGGTACACCAACCGGTTCGTCCGGACCCCGATGGTGATCGCGGAAGAGGCTGCCGGACATGCTCTCTGGTCGGGACTCACCGACGGATACACGCCGCCGGCAAGCGTGGTGGGTGACGAACTGGCCGGCACATACCGCGAACTGCCCGACATCAACATCGTCCGGCACGGCGGACGACTGATGGCGATGGCCGAATCCGACCAGCCCTACCTGCTCGAGCCGTCGTCGCTGGCCACCCTGGCCAAGACCGACTGCTCCGGGGCGATGCGGGTGGGTAGTACCGCCCACCCGAAGATCGACCCGGCGACCGGCGAGATGGTCTTGTTCAACTACGGCCTCGAGGCGCCATACCTGACGTGGTCGGTGGTGTCCGCGGACGGGACGACGACCACCGGGCCCACGCCGGTCGACGGACTCGACAAGCCGGTGATGATCCACGACATGGCCTTGACGTCCCGATACCTCGTTCTCTTCGTGTGCCCGTTGATCTTCGACCTCGAAGGCGTGATGTCTGGCGGGTCGCTGCTGTCCTGGCAACCCGACGACGGCACGCGCATCGCGCTCATCCCGCGCGACGGCGGTCCGGTGCGCTGGGTGCACACCGACCCGTTCTGGGTGTGGCACTTCGCCAACGCCTTCGACGGCCCGGGACCGGACGACAGCGTCATCGTCGACTACGTCGAATGGAGCTACCCGGGAGGGTTCGCCGACGAACCGCGGCCGGCGACGTCGGCACTCACCCGGGCGATCATCCGCCCGGACGGCTCGATCACGCGGAACACGATCAGCGACAACGCCTTCAACATGGAATTCCCGCGGGTCGACGACCGACTGCTCACCCGGGATCACCATCGGGTCGCGACGGTGGCCAAGGGGCCGAGGGACAGTGGCGCCACCGACAGCCTCTGGTTTCACGACCTCGCCGCCGGAACCGAGACCTACTGGAGTCCCGGGACCGCCATCGGCGAGCCGATCTACATCCCGGGCGCCGACGGCGACCACTGGGGCGCGATCGGCACCGATCCCGCCGACATGCGTTCGTATTTCTACCTTCTCGCCGCCGACGAGCCGACGGCCGGGCCGGTCGCCACCGTCGAACTCCCGATCCGCGTCCCGGCCGGACTCCATGGAGCCTGGCTCGCGGACCCGGCCTGACGACAAACCCACCCTGTTTCCGTGAACTCACCCCGTCCGCGCGTGGTGGGTTTGCGGAAAAGGGGTGGGTGTGCGGGTGCGGGGCTACTGACGGTCCGGGGCCGTCACCTCGATGAACCGGGCCGCGATGTCGATGGCCGAACGCGCTTCGGCCGACAAACGGGGGATCAGTTGGAAGACGTGGCCCTGATCCGGCCATGCCTGGATCACCGAAACCCCGCCGGCGCCGGTGATCTCGTCGTGCGTGGCGCGGGCGTCGGCCCCCATCACCTCGCGTGCGCCGTACTGGATCAGGGTCTTGGGCAGGGCCATGTCCGGGGTGAGCCGAACCCGCATCCGGGGATGATCGGGCGCCGCGGTCCGGGTGTAGAGCCGCAGGATCTTCCGGGCGGGCACCGCGTCGATGATCGGATCGCGGACTCCGGTCCGTTGATTGCGCACGGCCAGTTCGAAAGTGGGGTCGTAGAGCGGTGAGAACAGCACCATCGAACCCGGCTGCGGGGTGCCCGTCGCGTGGTTGACGGCGAGCAGGTCGAGCGCGAGGTGGCCACCGGCGGAGTCGCCCGCGATCACGATGTCCTCGGCGCGGTACCCCTGAGACAGCAGCCAGCGATAGCCGCGGATGGTGTCGTTGCCCGCACACGGCCAGGCGTGTTCCGGGGCGAGTCGGTAGTCCAGGCTGAACGCCGGCAGACCGGTCCGGTTGCCGAGTCGTCCGACGAGGCCCCGGTGCGTCCGCGGCGAACACACGACATACCCGCTTCCGTGCAGGTAGTAGATGAGCCGAGAGCCGGGAGACGGGGCGCTCGCGTGCCGGCCGGTCACCCATTCGCCGCGGACCTGGCCGCCGCGGAAGCTCTCGCGCACGATCTCCACCCGGGTGTTGGCCGGAGGCGGGTTGAGGCGCTCGATCGTCCGATTGAGGGCCGGGCGGGTCCGCTGGATCATCTGCGCCGTCACCCGTGGATGACTGACCCCGGCCGCCGCCATCATCGGCCAGGTGACGCGGGCCAGGTAGGCGTTGACCGCGCGGGAGCGCCGCGAACCGTGTGGATCGACGCCGAGGCGGCCGAACGGATGCTCGACGAGGACCGGGTCTGCGACGGGTTCGCCCGCGGGCACAGTGACACTCATCACCTGACGGTAGATGCCCGACGCCATCCGGGTGGGTGATCGTCCAGGGTGAGATCGGGCCGCAATCCGACCGCGACCGACGACGGCGTCGCAACCGACATCGACGGCTTCGCGGAGAGTCATGCGGGGGAGTCCTCGAAACGCCCGATTCCCGTCTGACGTGCACCTGCGGTGCCATTGTGGTAGCCGGATTTCTTGACTCGGCCCTTCGCGTGGAAAAATGGCTCACAATGCTCATACGGCTGCCCGGGGGCGCTCTGGCGTGCTGCGCGCGGTAGCTGCGATGAGCAGGGTGGTTCGGGTCCCGACGATGCGGCCCGAAGGGACCGTCAGCAACGGCGCTGACCGGGACTCACCGCCGCTGTGATCGTCGGCTCTGCCCAGGTCAGCCCCGATGCGGGTGGATGACGACGACGCCGGGGACATCGTGGTCCGCGGTCCGACACGGCCGGGTGTGGCCCCAGACATTGACGACGGGTAGTGCGTGCACCCCTCGTGCGCAAAGTGAGGCGAACTATGAAGCAGGCTCCGGGACCGGTGGGTCTCTACGACCCACGCAACGAGCACGACTCGTGCGGCGTGGCGTTCGTCGTGGACATGCATGGGCGGCGCAGTCGCAACATCGTCGACAAGGCGATCATGGCGCTGGTGAATCTCGAGCACCGCGGCGCCGCGGGCGCCGAGCCGAACACCGGTGACGGTGCCGGGATCATGATCCAGGTCCCGGACCGCTTCCTGCGGGAGACCGTGGACTTCGAGCTGCCCGCCGAGGGCAGCTACGCGACCGGTATCGCCTTCCTGCCCCAGGGCTCGGAGGACGCGCGCCTCGCCTGTGAGGGCGTGGAGAAGGTCATCGAGGCCGAGGGCCTGACCCTGCTCGGATGGCGCGAGGTGCCCACCAACGAGAGCTCGCTCGGAGCGCTCGCCCGCGATGCCATGCCGACCTTCCGCCAGGTGTTCGTCGGCGGCGCAGAGGGCATGGAGCTCGAGCGTCGCGCCTACGTCGTGCGCAAGCGCGTGCAGTACGAACTCGGCAACAAGGGTGCAGGCGCCGACGGCCCGGGCCGCGAGACCGTGTACTTCCCCAGCCTGTCCGGACGCACCTTCGTCTACAAGGGCATGCTGACGACCCCGCAGCTGCGGGAGTTCTACGTCGACCTGCAGGACTCGCGCGTCGAGAGCTCGCTCGGTCTGGTGCATTCGCGCTTCTCCACCAACACGTTCCCGTCGTGGCCGCTGGCGCATCCGTTCCGCCGCGTCGCCCACAACGGCGAGATCAACACCGTCACCGGCAACGAGAACTGGATGCGGGCCCGCGAGGCGCTCATCGACACCGAGGCCTTCGGGGCCGACGCGGCGTCGAAGATCTTCCCGATCTGCACCCCCGGTGCGTCGGACACCGCCCGGTTCGACGAGGTGCTCGAGCTGCTCCACCTCGGTGGACGGACCCTCCCGCACGCCGTGCTCATGATGATCCCGGAGGCGTGGGAGCGGCACGAGTCGATGAAGCCCGAGCACCGGGACTTCTACCGCTACCACTCCGCGCTGATGGAGCCCTGGGACGGACCGGCGTCGGTCTGCTTCACCGACGGCACCGTCGTGGGCGCCGTGCTCGACCGAAACGGTCTGCGCCCCAGCCGTATCTGGGTCACCAAGGACGGCCTCGTGGTGATGGCCTCCGAGGTCGGCGTGCTCGACATCGACCACTCCGACGTCGTGCAGAAGATGCGTCTGCAGCCGGGCCGCATGTTCCTCGTGGACACCGCGGCCGGCCGGATCGTCGACGACGAGGAGATCAAGGACGAGCTCGCCGCCGAGCATCCCTACGGGGAGTGGCTCGAGCAGGGACTGGTCCCGGTCGACGACATCGAGGCACCGCCGCACCAGCACATGCCGCATGACCGAGTCGCGCTGCGGCAGCAGGTCTTCGGTTACACCCGTGAAGAACTCGACCTCCTGGTCGCGCCGATGGCCAAGACCGGTGCCGAGGCACTCGGCTCGATGGGCACCGACACCCCGATCGCGGTGCTCTCCAAGCGCCCGCGCATGCTGTTCGACTACTTCCAGCAGCTGTTCGCCCAGGTGACCAACCCGCCGCTCGACGCGATCCGCGAGGAGATCGTCACCAGCGTCGGCGGCACCATCGGCACCGAGGCCGACCTGCTGAATCCCGGCCCCGAGTCGTGCCGGCAGATCGAGCTGACGTCGCCGGTTCTCGACAACGACACTCTCGCCAAGCTGGTGGAGATCAACACCAACGACGCGCTGCCCGGTTTCCGCAGCGTCCACATCCACGGCCTCTACCCGGTGGCCGAGGGCGGTGCCGGACTGCGCACGGCGCTCGACGAGGTGCGTGCCAAGGTCAGTGCCGCGATCGACGACGGCGCGAACCTGGTGATCCTGTCCGACCGCGAGTCCGACGAGACCTACGCACCGATCCCGTCGCTGCTCCTCACCGCCGCGGTGCACCACCATCTCGTGCGCGAGCGCAAGCGGACCCAGGCCGGCCTGATCGTCGAGTCCGGCGACTGCCGCGAGGTCCACCATGTCGCCGCGCTCGTCGGCTTCGGTGCTGCAGCGGTGAACCCGTACATGGCCTTCGAGTCGATCGAGGACATGATCGAGCGCGGTGTGCTCGGCAACCTCGACCTGGCCACGGCGCAGAAGAACTACATCAAGGCCGCCGGCAAGGGTGTGCTCAAGGTGATGAGCAAGATGGGCATCTCGACCCTCGCCTCCTACACCGGCGCACAGCTCTTCCAGGTGATCGGTCTGTCGCAGGAGACGGTCGACGAGTTCTTCACCGGCCTCAACAGCCAGCTCGACGGCATCGGCCTCGACGAGATCGCCGCCGACGTCGCGGTGCGGCACGCGCTGGCGTTCTCCGATCGTCCCTCTGAGCGCGCGCACCGCGAGCTCGAGGTGGGCGGCGAGTACCAGTGGCGTCGTGAGGGCGAATACCACCTGTTCAACCCGGACACGGTGTTCAAGCTCCAGCACTCCACGCGCACCGGCCAGTACAAGGTGTTCAAGGAGTACACCAAGCTGGTCGACGACCAGTCCCGCCAGATGGCCTCGCTGCGTGGCCTGTTCGACTTCAACTTCGGTGATCGCGACCCGATCCCGATCGAGAAGGTCGAGCCGGCGAGCGAGATCGTCAAGCGCTTCTCGACCGGCGCGATGAGCTTCGGCTCGATCTCCGCCGAGGCCCACGAGACCCTGGCCATCGCCATGAACCGTCTCGGCGGCCGGTCCAATTCGGGTGAGGGCGGCGAGGATCCGCGTCGCTTCCACCACGACGAGAACGGCGACTGGCGGCGCAGCGCGATCAAGCAGGTCGCGTCGGGACGCTTCGGCGTCACCTCGCACTATCTGTCGAACTGCACCGACATCCAGATCAAGATGGCGCAGGGCGCCAAGCCCGGTGAGGGCGGCCAGCTCCCGCCGCACAAGGTGTACCCGTGGGTCGCCGAGGTCCGCGGTTCGACGCCCGGCGTCGGGCTGATCTCGCCGCCGCCGCACCACGACATCTACTCGATCGAGGATCTCGCTCAGCTGATCCACGACCTGAAGAACGCCAACCCCAAGGCGCGCATCCACGTGAAGCTCGTCAGCGAGGTCGGCGTGGGCACCGTCGCGGCGGGCGTGTCGAAGGCACACGCGGACGTGGTCCTCATCTCCGGTCACGACGGTGGCACCGGTGCCACCCCGCTGACCTCGATGAAGCACGCCGGGGCGCCCTGGGAGATCGGCCTCGCCGAGACCCAGCAGACCCTGCTGCTCAACGGATTGCGCGACCGCATCGTGGTGCAGGTCGACGGCCAGCTCAAGACCGGCCGGGACGTCGTCGTCGCCGCCCTGCTCGGTGGCGAGGAGTTCGGCTTCGCGACCGCACCGCTGGTGGTCTCCGGCTGCATCATGATGCGCGTCTGCCACCTGGACACCTGCCCCGTGGGCGTGGCGACCCAGAACCCGCTCCTGCGTGAGCGTTTCGCGGGCAAGCCGGAGTTCGTCGAGAACTTCTTCCTGTTCATCGCCGAAGAGGTCCGGGAACTCCTGGCGCGCCTCGGCTTCCGCACCCTGCAGGAAGCCGTCGGTCACGTCGAGGCCCTGGACACCACCAAGGCGCTGGCGCACTGGAAGTCCGAGAAGGCCGGCAAGCTCGACCTGTCGTCGATCCTGACGATGCCGGAATCGCCCTTCATGAACCAGGATCTGTACTGCTCGGGCGTGCAGGACCATGCACTGGACAAGGCGCTCGATCAGCAGCTGATCGCACAGAGTCGTGAGGCGATCGACCACGGGACCCGGGTGTCCTTCACCTCGAAGATCACCAACGTGAACCGCACCGTCGGCACGATGCTGGGCCACGAGGTCACCAAGGCCTATGGCGCACAGGGTCTCCCCGACGGGACGATCATCGTCGACTTCACCGGTTCGGCGGGCAACAGCTTCGGCGCCTTCGTGCCGAAGGGTGTCACGCTGCGCCTCGAGGGTGACGCCAACGACTTCGTCGGCAAGGGATTGTCGGGCGGTCGTCTGGTGGTCCGTCCGGCACGCAATGCGCCGGCCGACTTCGTCGCCGAGCACAACATCATCGCCGGCAACGTGATCGGGTTCGGTGCCACCGCGGGCAAGATCTTCCTGCGCGGCATCGTGGGTGAACGCTTCTGCGTCCGCAACTCGGGTGTCACGGCGGTCGTCGAGGGCGTGGGTGACCACGGTTGCGAGTACATGACCGGCGGGCGCGTCGTCGTCCTCGGTGAGACCGGCCGCAACTTCGCGGCGGGCATGTCCGGCGGTATGGCCTTCGTCTACGACCCCGAGGGCAAGCTGGCCGACAACCTCAACACCGAGCTCGTCGACCTCGAGCCGCTCGTCGACGAGGACATCGAGTTCCTCGCCGCGATCATCGACGAACACCGTGCCGAGACCGATTCCCCGGTTGCCGCCGCACTTCTCGGCGACTGGGACACCGCCCAGACCAAGTTCGCCAAGGTCATGCCGCGCGATTTCAAGCGTGTGTTGCTGGCCATCTCCGACGCGGAGAAGTCCGGGCGAGACGTGAACGAAGCGATCATGGAGGCCGCACGTGGCTGACCCCAGAGGATTCCTCAAGCACCCCGAGCGGGAGCTGCCCGACCGCCGTCCGGTGGAACTGCGTCTGCTGGACTGGAAAGAGGTCTACACCGACTTCGACAAGGGCCACCTGAAGACGCAGGCGAGCCGCTGCATGGACTGCGGTATCCCGTTCTGCCACAACGGCTGCCCGCTGGGGAACCTGATCCCCGAGTGGAACGACCTGGTCTACAAGGACCAGTGGCGCGACGGTATCGAGCGTCTGCACGCGACGAACAACTTCCCGGAGTTCACCGGCCGTCTGTGCCCGGCTCCGTGCGAGGCGTCGTGCGTGTTGGGGATCAACCAGCCGCCGGTCACCATCAAGCAGGTCGAGGTCGAGATCATCGACAACGCCTTCGACAACGGCTGGGTCACCCCGGTCCTGCCGTCGGAGAAGACCGGCAAGTCGGTGGCCGTCGTGGGCTCCGGCCCCGCGGGACTGGCTGCGGCGCAGCAGCTCACGCGTGCCGGGCACGACGTGACCCTGTTCGAGCGGGCCGATCGCATCGGTGGTCTGCTCCGCTACGGAATCCCCGAGTTCAAGATGGAGAAGCGCCACATCGACCGCCGTCTGGCGCAGATGGAGGCCGAGGGCACCGTCTTCCGCACCGGCGTCAACGTGGGCGTCGACGTCACGGTCGAGCAGCTCCGCGCCGACTTCGACGCGGTGATCCTGGCCAACGGTTCGACCATCGGCCGTGACCTGCCGATCCCCGGGCGTGAGCTCGACGGCATCCATCAGGCGATGGAGTTCCTGCCGCAGGCCAACCGGGTGCAGCTCGGCGACGACGTCGAGGGCCAGATCTCGGCGAAGGGCAAGAAGGTCATCATCATCGGTGGTGGCGACACCGGTGCCGACTGCCTCGGCACCTCGCTGCGCCAGGGCGCCGAGATCGTCCACCAGTTCGAGATCATGCCGAAGCCGCCGATCGAGCGTGCCGAGTCGACCCCGTGGCCGACCTACCCGCTGATGTACCGCGTGTCGTCGGCTCACGAAGAGGGCGGCGAGCGCGTCTTCTCGGTCAACACCGAGCAGTTCACCGGCGAGGACGGCAAGGTCACCGGGCTCAAGGCGCACGAGGTTCAGATGCGCGACGGTCGCTTCGAGAAGGTCGAGGGTTCGGACTTCGAACTCGAGGCCGATCTGGTGCTGCTCGCCATGGGCTTCGTCGGTCCCGAGCGCGAGGATCTCCTCGACAAGATGGGCGTCGAATACGATCCCCGCGGGAACGTGAAGCGCGACAACAGCTTCGCTGCTGTCGGACAGCCGGGTGTCTTCGTTGCCGGCGACGCCGGCCGCGGGCAGTCGCTCATCGTGTGGGCAATCGCCGAGGGCCGGTCGGCCGCCGCGGCCGCCGACAAGTTCCTCACCGGGGCGTCGGACCTGCCGGCACCGATCGTGCCCACGCAGGTCGCGCAGCGCTGATCGCGCGGTCGCACAGAACCCCACCGAACTCCCGCTCACCCGCTGAGGGTGGGCGGGAGTTCTGCGTGTAGGAGACAGGCGTGTCGGGTAGGTGTCTCCCGGCCCTGCGACCGGGGCGGGGTCAGCGTTCCTCGGGTGTTCCGCGGGCCGCAACGCATCGGCGGGTCGCCGGTCCTACACTCGCCTCATCGCTGTCGGCCGGCCCTCACCGGCCAGTACGAAGGGAACGGACCATGCGTCGGATCGTCGCGACCGTGTGCGCGCTGCTGTGTGCCGTCTTGGCCGGAGGTGGCCCCGCCCTTCCGAAAGCCGACGCCGCGCCGCGCGGGTGCCCGGAGATCTATGTGCTCGCCGTGCCCGGCACCTGGTCCAACGGTGCCAATCCGGGCCTGCTCGCCGAGGTCACCGCCGGACTCGGACCGGAGACCCGTGTGCAGTACGTCGGATACGACGCCACGGCGTTCCCCTGGGAGAAGGCGATCTACGGGAAGTCGAAGGCACAGGCCGTGGCGAACACCACCGGACTGGCCCTGCAGATGCTGCGCCGATGCCCCGGCACCCGGATCGCGTTGGTGGGTTACAGCCAGGGCGCCGACGCCGCCGGCGACCTCGCCTCCGAGATCGGCACCGGACGCGCAGCCATCAAGCCGGGTCAGGTGGCCGGCGTCGTGCTGATCGCCGACCCGCGCCGGTCCAAGCGCGACAACCTGGTCGGCCCGCCGCTACGCGGCGAAGGCAGCGGCGGACCGCGCCTCGACAGCATGGGTTGGGTACTGCCGAGGGCGTTCACGATCTGCGAACCCACCGACGTCTACTGCAACGTGCCCCGCGACTACTACGTGACTCGGATCGTCGGTTACCTCGCGGAGACCAGTGACCCGACGCCGAGCCAGATCGGCCAGTACCAGGCGGAGGCGGGGGCGATCCTCGCCGAACTGCTCACCCTCGGTGGTCCCGGGGAGATCGTGCAGGAACTCGGCGACGAGCGGGCCCGCGAACAGATCAGGACGTTCAACCGCTTCCTGCAGTCCGGATCCCACGGCACCTATCGCGACTTCGAGGTCCGTCCCGGGGTGACGGCGGTGCAGTGGGCCAATCGCTTCCTCGCCGGCCTCGCGTGAGGGATGCCGGTCGGCTGACCTGTGCCGAAACCGGATGAATCGGACGCCCGGCTAGAGTGGCGGCCGAGGCGGTCACCGATGCCGGAGACCAGCCACCCGCCCGCCCTCGGACAGACGGACTCAATCCTTGTCAACGCAGCTCGCCGCCGTACTCGCCCAGACCGACCCGTCCCAGGGTCACAGCGGTTTCATCGGCTGGATCCTCGACCTGATGGACACGCTCGGGGAGCTGGGCGTCGGGGTGGCGATCCTGCTCGAGACCTTCCTGCCGCCCATCCCGTCCGAAGCGGTCCTTCCCGGCGCCGGGTTCCTCGCCTACGAGGGCCGCATGAACGTCTGGCTCGCCTGGGCGGCCGCGACCGTCGGTTCGCTCGTCGGCGCCTGGCTCTGGTACTGGATCGGTGCCGCTCTGGGGCGCGATCGCACCCGACGTCTCGTCGGACGGCTCCCGCTGTTGGACTACGACGACTTCGACAAGGCGGAGGAGTACTTCGTCCGCTGGGGCGGTTTGGCGGTTCTGCTCGGGCGGTGCGTGCCGCTCGTGCGATCGTTCGTCTCGATACCCGCCGGCATCGAGAAGATGCCGTTCTGGCGCTTCACCGCCTATACGACGCTGGGTTCGGGGGTGTGGAACGCGCTGTGGATCGGGATCGGTTTCGGGTTCGGCCCGGCCATCGCTCCGGCGCTGGAACGCTGGAGCGGCGTGCTGTCGAACATCGTGATCGTCGTACTGGTCCTCATGATCGCCTGGTTCGTCGTGAAGCGGATCCGCCGCCGACGCGTGAGCTCCGCGGGATGAGAAGGGCGTCGGGAACGCCTCCCGGTGCCGGCCCCGATGAGGCCACGGACGACGCCTGGGTCATTCATGCAGGTGAGGGGCGCGTCGCTCCCCGCGCGGTAACGCTTCGCGTGCGACGATCGATCTAGCCGTCGTGTGCGGCACTCGCCACTCCGAGACCCGGACGAGCGAGATCCACACGTGTCGGTGGTCGGGGGGACGTGGCGAAAGCCACGCGAAAGTCCGGCGACATGATCCGGATCAGCCGCTACAGTAGAACAAAGTTTGAGTCCGTTGTAACGAATGTGAAGTATCAGGAAGTGATTGGTCATGAAGTTGGCTGACACCTTTCATGCACCCCGCCGGGGCTCCCTGCTGAACTCGCTCACCGGTGGGCGACTCGGGGGCCGCCCCTCCACGCCGGTGTTCCCCGCTGAAGCGGAACGCCTCATCACCCCCGCCGAACTCAGACGGTTCGGCGTTCGGACCTAGTCAGGGGGCGGGCTGCTCGTCGCTCTCCGAGGCGACTCGTACGCTCATCCCGCCGACGGACACCACGTCGCCGATCGCCAGCTGCCGGCCCCGCCGGGTCTCCACCTCGTCGTTGACGGTGACCAGGCCGTCGGCGATCACCTCCTTGGCCTCGGCCCCGGACTCGATCAGGTTCGCGAGCTTGAGGAACTGGCCGAGGCGGATGGACTCGTCGCGGATCGTCACGTCGTACACGGCTTCGATCATGCCGGTACCGGGCGTGCGCGGCCACCCCGGTCGGAGCTGCGACGACATGCGCCGAGGCGAGACGATCTGAGCCGGACATGGCCGATCCGCGTGGAGTGCCGGGACAGATCCCCGTTCCCGACTACCGTTTACGCATGGCCACCGACACCCCCCTCGCGCCGGTCGACCCCGAGAACCCCGACGAGCACCACATCGGTACCTCGCGCGCACCCACCGCGGCCGATCGTCGTTCCCTGGCGCTCCTCGACAAGATCAGGCGCCCCACGGGGTTCGGGACCCGCGCACCGCACGTCGCGGGCACCGTCGTCGGTGTCCTCGCCGCTATCGCGTTGCTGTCCAGTCTCTTTCCCGCGATCCGGCATCTGATACACGACCCGCGACGCTACGTCGACGACTACATCATCACCCTGCCCGACACCAGTTTCGCCTGGGCGTTCGTCCTCGCGCTCCTCGCGGTCGCCCTGTCGGCGCGCAAGCGGATCGCCTGGTGGATCAGCGTCGTCTATCTCGTGCTGTTCATGACGGCCAACGTTCTGTATCTGATACCGGCACTCGAAGACGACCTCGGAGTCACGGCATGGGACCGCACCAACATCTACCTCGGCCTGTTCATCGACGCCCTCGCGTTGATGTTCCTGCTCTCCACCCATCGCCAGTTCTATACGCGGGTCCGCAAGGGGGCGATCCCCGCGGCGTTCGGCACCCTCATCGCCGGACTGGTCATCGCGACGCTGCTGGGCTGGGCGCTGGTATGGGCGTTCCCGCACACGCTGACCCGGGGCGACCGGTTGCCCTACGCGTTCAACCGGGTTGTCGCCTTCGGTGCCATCGACCAGGACGCGTCGTTCGACGGCCGGCACACGCACCTCTTCGTCAACGGGTTGCTCGGGTTGTTCGGTGCGCTGGCGCTGATCGCGGCGGCGATCGTGCTGTTCCGGTCGCAGCGGCTGCGCTGGCTGATCACCGCCGAGGACGAAGCACTCATCCGCGCACTGATCGCGCGGTTCAACGACGACGACTCGCTGGCGTACTTCTCGACCCGGCGCGACAAGGCCGTGGTGTTCTCACCCGACGGCCGCGCGGCCATCACCTACCGCGTCGAGGTCGGCGTCGGACTCGCCGGCGGTGACCCGATCGGCGACCCGGAGTCGTGGCCCGACGCCATCGCCGAATTCCTCACGCTCTGCGAGAAGTACGGGTGGCATCCGGCGTCGATGGGGTCGAGCCCGCGCGGGGCGGCCGCCTTCGACGCCGCCGGCTTCGTCTCGCTCAACATCGGCGACGAGGCCATCCTGCACACGCGCGAGTTCAGCCTCAGCGGGTCGGCGATGAAGGCGGTGCGCCAGGCCGTGACCCGCACCCGCCGTGCCGGGGTCGGCGTCCGCATCCGACGGCACAACGAGATCGGCGACACCGAGATGGCGCAGATCGTCGCGCGCGCCGACGACTGGCGCGACACCGACGAGGAACGCGGCTTCGCGATGGCGCTCTCGCGCATCGGTGACCCCGCGGACGGCGACTGCCTGCTGGTCGAGGCCGTGCTGGACGAAGGCGAACCCGGCGAACGGGTCGTCGGCATGCTGTCGTTCGTTCCGTGGGGGCGTCGTGGCGTCTCACTCGACCTGATGCGTCGTGACCGGCACGGACCGAATGGTGTCGTGGAGACGATGGTCGCCGAATTGTGCCGTAACTCAGAGCAGTTGGGCATCACCGAGGTGTCGCTCAACTTCGCCGCGTTCCGCGCGTTCTTCGAACAGGGACCCCAGATCGGTGCCGGACCGGTGATGCGGATGGGCTATTCGGTGCTGATGTTCGGCTCGCGGTTCTTCCAGATGGAGTCGCTGTACAAGTCGAACGCGAAATACCTGCCGGACTGGCAGTCGCGCTACCTGTGCTTCGAGGACAGTCGGATTCTGCCCCGGGTGGGCCTGGCCGCCATCGTGACCGAGGGTTTCATCACGTTGCCCCGGTTCGGCCGGGCCAAGCACTACACGCAGGGGCCGCCGTCGATCCCGACCGGTGTCGAC
This sequence comes from Gordonia sp. McavH-238-E, assembly GCF_022348225.1. Taxonomy (NCBI): domain Bacteria; kingdom Bacillati; phylum Actinomycetota; class Actinomycetes; order Mycobacteriales; family Gordoniaceae; genus Gordonia; species Gordonia sp. McavH-238-E. The sequence goes on along the minus strand of NZ_JAKRFE010000013.1, from coordinate 46,541 downwards.
GCCCCCGCCCTCATCGCCGAGCTCGAAGCCGAGACGGCCACCCCCGAGGGTGCGGTCGTCCATCGACCGGAACAGGTCCGTGTCCGGCTCGAGAAGATGGACCGGCTCGTCGAGCGGGGTTTCGATCCGTACCCGCCGGCAGATCAGCCCACCCACACGATCGCGCAGGCCAAGGCCGAGCCCGAGGGAACGGTCGTCACCGTCGCCGGCCGCGTGACGCGGCTCCGCGACTTCGGCAAGGTCGTGTTCGCCGACGTCCACGACTGGTCCGGCGAGGTCCAGGTGCTGGTCGAGGACTCTCGGGTGATCCCGGGAACCCCCGATTTCGGCACAGACGTCGACCTCGGCGACCTCATCCAGGCGCGTGGCGTCGTGGGCACCAGCCGCAAGGGTGAACTGTCGATCCTGATCGACGCCTGGCGGATCAACGGCAAGTGCCTGCGTCCGCTACCCGACAAATGGGCCGGCCTCACCGATCCGGAAGCGCGTGTCCGCCAGCGCTATGTCGACCTGGCGATCAACGAGCAGACGCGAGCATCGCTCGCCACCCGCAGCCTCGTCGTGAAGTCGTTGCGCGACTTCCTCTCCGCGCGTGGCTACCTGGAGGTGGAGACGCCGATCCTGCAACAGATCCACGGCGGCGCCAACGCGACCCCGTTCCAGACGCACATCAACGCCTACAACCTCGACCTGTATCTGCGCATCGCTCCGGAGCTCTACCTCAAGAGACTCTGCGTCGGTGGCGTCGAGAAGGTCTTCGAGATCGGCCGCAACTTCCGTAACGAGGGCGTGGACTTCAGTCACAACCCGGAGTTCACGAGCCTGGAAGCGTATGAGGCGCACAGTGATTACCTCAAGATGCTCGACCTCACCCGCGAGATGATCCAGCACGCGGCGACGGCGGCCTACGGGGAGCCGGTGATCGTGCGCACCGACGCCGACGGAAACGAAGAACGCGTGGACATCTCGGGGGAGTGGCCGGTCAAGACCGTCCACCAGGTGGTGTCGGAAGGTGCGGAGCAGGAGATCACGCCGGAGACCTCCGTCGAGGAGTTGCGCGCGGTGTGCGATCGCCTCGAGATCAACCACCGGCCGGATTGGGATGCGGGGCAGATCGTGTTGGAGCTCTACGAGCATCTCGGCGAGGACCGGACCACGTTCCCGACCTTCTACACCGATTTCCCGACGTCGACATCGCCGCTCACGCGCGCACACCGGAGCAAGCCGGGCGTCGCGGAGCGATGGGACCTCGTCGCCTGGGGCGTCGAACTCGGCACGGCCTACACCGAACTCACCGACCCGGTCGAACAGCGCAAACGTCTCACCGAACAGTCGATCCTGGCGGCCGACGGGGACCCCGAGGCCATGGAGCTCGACGAGGACTTCCTGCAGGCGCTCGAATACGCGATGCCGCCCACTGGTGGTCTCGGCGTCGGCGTCGACCGGGTGGTCATGCTCATCACCGGGCAATCCATCCGCGAGTCGCTGGCGTTCCCGCTCGCGAAGCCGCAGGACGCCTGAGTCGACCGCGTCAACCGCAGAGGCCGTCGACGGCGTCGTGGTCGTGCGTCGGGATCACTCGCAGCGCGTGACGGGCCAGGTGGAGAGCGCCCCTCGGACACCGCCGACCGGTGGATCGGTGCCGGTCAGCACTCACTCGCGTTCCACCCGGTGCAGCCGCACCGGCAGGTCGGTCAGGTCGTGCAGCCCGCACACGTGATCCCAGTGAGCGTGTGTCGGCAGGGCGAAGTCGGGGGTCCGGCGCAACGGCCGCAGCTCGAGACCCTCGGCCGTGCTGATCGTCGAGCGAGGCGGGGTGATCAACGGACGCAGGACAGTCGGGAGCTCGGGTAGCACCCGGAGATGAGCGTCCCGGCAGAAGCCCGGATCGACCAGAAACGTCGCCTCGGGGTGTTCGACCACGAAGGTCGTCATCGCGGAGGGCAGGCGACGGAAGGTCAGGGCTCCCTCGACGAGTCCGGCGGCCGGCACCCGACGCGCGACCTGAGGCAGAGCGCGCACGCGCACCGTGGTCATCGCCTCGGGAAGTCCGGCGTCCACGATCGCGCTGATGAGCCGCTGGTCGGGTGATCGTGGCCGGATGGCGCCACGTACGGCGAGCGCGCTCGTGCGGAGCATCTCGGTCGGTGTCGGACCCGGTTGGCGAAAGGTGGCCGCCGCGTAGTACTACCCCGACGGCCAGGTGCGCGCGCCGATTCCGGGCATGTGGTTGTCACATGTAGTTCACCGGGGGGAGGTTTTGGGTAGCACTCCGCCGTCGTTGAATGGTCCTGGCTCTCCGAAGGGCTGCTGTCGTCTCAACGGGCTACAACAGATCACAATGTGTAACGACGGGCTAGGGTCGAACGACCTACTTCACGACCCCCGCCGTCTGACGAGAGGTGCCCCGGATGATCCTCCAAGAGCCCGTACAGCAGGACCCTCGGGCGGGCCGTCGTTGACATGCACCCGGGTCAAATTCCGTTCACGGCGACGGTTCTCGCGGAGCCTCTGAGTCGGCACGTGCCTCGACCTCGAGCCGGCAGCAGCTGAACCCGTGGCGCCGAGGGAGAGCGACGCGACCGCGGATGCGGATCATGGGGGCGGGGGCGAATCGCAGGTGCTCAGCGACCTGCTGGCTCTGGTGGCCGACGGGGATCGCGCGGCGTTCACACGCTTCTACGATCTGACCAGTTCCCGGATCTACGGCCTGGCCGTCCGGGTGGTCCGTGATCGGCACTACGCCGAAGAGGTGGTCCAGGAGGCCTACCTGCAGTACTGGCAACAGGCCGTCGACTACGAACCCGCACGTGGGTCGGTGATCACCTGGATGATGACCATCGCGCACCGTCGCGCCGTCGACCGGGTCCGCACCGAGAACATGCAGACCGAGAGAATGTCGGAGTACGGGGTCAGGAGCGTGGAACCCGAAGCGACGCAAAATCTTCCGTTGGAGGCCGTGGTCCGCACGGCGGAGGTGAACGCGGTGCGCACCTGCCTCGGACACCTCACCGATCTGCAGCGCGGAAGCCTCGAGATGTCGTACTTCGGGGGACTCTCGTACCCGGAGGTGGCCGCACGCATGGACACGCCCCTGCCCACCACGAAGTCTCGGATCAGGGACGGCCTGCGAAAGCTGCGCACCTGCCTGGACTCTCATGAGGACGGCTGATCACACCGCACTGAGCCCGGTCGCGTCGTCCGACGACGCCGTCCGGCTCACCCGGGCACACTGAACGCGTGCACGAGACGACACGCGACGACGGTTTGAGGTCACCCGGTGAGTTCGTGACGGTCGGGGAGCATCGTCTCCATGTGCTCGACGAGGGTTCGGGTCCGCCGCTGTTGCTCATGGCGGCGCTCGGGAGCAACTGGTTCGATCTCGATCCGCTGGTCGCGCGACTCTCCTCGTCGTGGCGGGTCCTGCGGTACGACCGTCCGGGCTACGGATTGTCCGATCCCATCGGCCGGGGCCACCATCCGTCGCTGCTCGGCGAGGTGGAGCGGATGGCCGCCGTGCTCGACGCGCGTGGCGTCGACGAACCGGTTGTCGTCGTGGGTCATTCGCTGGCGTCGTTGTACGTGGAGGCGTTCGCTCGGCGGTATCCGGAGCGGACCGCTGGCGTGGTCGTGCTCGACGGGTCGTTCGTGTTGTTGCCGTGGCGGATCGTCCCGCTGTCGTTCCGTGTCGGCAACGCGCATCGGCTGGTCGGCGCGGCGCGCGCGGTGACCAGTCGCGTCGGCATTCGCCGCTGGCCGAGTTTCCAGGTGTGGAGCCGTGTGGTGCCGGCTCCCCCCGAGGGTCGCGGAGAGCAGCAGCAGCGGTGGAGCACCCACGTCTTCGGGCAGCCGCCCTATCTGCTCGCCCTGCTCGTCGAGAACGCCGCGTTCGGGTCGATGAACCAGACGTTGCGCAGTCTGCGCCGGTCCGCGCCGATGCCCGGTGTCCCCACGATCGTCGTCGTGGCGTCGTCGAGGCTGCCCGGATGGCGTCACTTCTGGGAGTGGAAGCAGCGGCGATACGCCGAGGTGCTCGACGCCGGTGAGATCGCCGTTCTGCCGCGGGCGAGACATTTCCTCGTCTCCGAACGGCCCGACGACGTCGCCGAGATCATCGATGGCGTCCGATCGCTCCCTACCCGCGAGTAACCAGCTACTTGCGGTTACACCTAAACTGTTCGGCATGAGCGAGCTCACCTTCACCCCGACGGCCGATCTCGTCGACGAGATCGGTGCCGATGTCCGCAGCTGTGACACCCAGTTCACCCAGTTCGGCGGCAACCGGGAGTTCGTCGGACGGGTGTCGACGGTCCGATGCTTCCAGGACAACGCCCTGCTGAAGTCGGTCCTCGGTGAGTCCAACCCCGGCGGGGTGCTCGTCGTCGACGGCGATGCGTCGGTCCACACCGCGCTGGTGGGAGACCTGATCGCCGAACTCGGCCGGTCCAACGGCTGGGTCGGGATCATCGTCAACGGCGCCATCCGCGACGCCAAGACCATCGGTGGGATGGAGATCGGGGTCAAGGCCCTGGGCACCAACCCGCGCAAGTCGACCAAGACCGGCGCCGGTGAGCGCGACGTCCCGCTGACCATCGGCGGCGAGACGTTCACCCCCGGCGACGTCGTCTACTCCGACGACGACGGCATCGTGCTCGTCGCGGCGGAGCCACGGTAGAGGCCCAGCAAGCCCCCGGTCGCCGAGACCGACGATCGTCATCGAACAGAACACCGGATATCCGACAGCGCTGAGGAGCACCGCCATGCCGAAGCCCACCGCCGACCATTTCGCTCGCCTGGGTGCGCTCGTCGCCATCGACGACGCCGCGAGTCGTCCGACGCGCCCCGTTCTGGAGGCGTTCAGCGGGACCGAGATGGCCACCATCCCGGTCGCCACCGCAGACGATCTCGAGGTGGCGGTCGCCCGTGCCCGCCAGGCGCAGCAGGGGTGGGCGGCTCGCACGCCGGCCGACCGCGCCGCGATCATCGACCGTTTCTCCGAGCTGGTCCACTGCAACGCGGCATCGCTGATGGACATCGCCCAGGCCGAGACCGGCAAGGCGCGCATCTACGCGCAAGAAGAGGTCATCGACGTCTCGATCACCGCGCGGCACTACGCGACCAACGGACCCAAGCTGTTGGCCGACCGCAAGGTCAAGGGCATGCTGCCGGGCGCGACGAGCGTACGCGTGCGGTATCTGCCCAAGGGCGTGGTGGGCGTCATCAGCCCGTGGAACTACCCGCTCACGCTGGCGGTGTCCGACGCGGTGGCCGCGCTGATCGCCGGCAACGCCGTGGTCATCAAGCCCGACAGCCAGACTCCGTACTGCGCACTGGCCCTGGCCGAGTTGCTCTACGAGGCAGGTCTCCCGCGCGAGCTCTACGCCGTGGTGCCCGGGCCGGGAGGCGTTGTCGGACAGGCCATCATGGCCTCCACCGACTACGTGATGTTCACCGGTTCCTCGGAAACCGGGGCCACCCTCGCCGAGCAGGCCGGGCGCAGGCTCATCGGATTCTCGGCAGAGCTCGGCGGCAAGAACCCGATGGTGGTCACCGCGAGCGCCGACATCGCCAACGCCGTCCGGGGCGCGGCGCGGGCGGCGTACTCCAACTCCGGGCAGCTGTGCATCTCGATCGAACGGATCTACGTCGACAAGAAGATCGCCGACGACTTCGCCGAGCGGTTCGCCGCGTACGTCTCGACGATGAAGCTGTCGGCCTCCTACGATTTCACCGCCGACATGGGGTCCCTGGCCTCGGCCGCCCAGATCGACACCGCCGAGGCGCACGTGGAGGATGCGGTCGCCAAGGGTGCCAAGGTACTGGCCGGCGGCAAGCGACGCGCCGATCTGGGGCCGTTCTTCTTCGAGCCGACGGTCCTCACCGACGTCACCGACGACATGGTGTGCTTCGCGAACGAGACCTTCGGACCCGTCGTCTCGATCTACCCGGTGGACTCCACCGACGAGGCGATCAAGCTCGCCAACGACACCGACTACGGTCTGAACGCCAGTGTCTTCGCCGGGAGCAGTGCCGAGGCGCAGCAGGTCGCCGAGCAGCTCCGGGCCGGGACGGTCAACATCAACGAGGGTTACGCGGCGGCGTGGGCGTCGACGGCGGCTCCGATGGGCGGCATGGGCATCTCCGGAGTGGGACGCCGCCACGGCGACGAGGGTCTGCTGAAGTACACCGAGCCCCAGACCATCGCCGAGCAGCGCTTCATCGGCATCGACCGCATGCCGGTGGTCCCGACGAGCATCTACCGCGCCATCACCCCGACCGCGGTCCGCGCGCTCAAGTACCTGCCCGGCCGCTAGGAGCAGAGGAGACGCCCGCGAGCTCGCTCCTCCGGCACGTACCGGCCCGGCGAGACGCCGGATGTCCTGCCCGATCGGTGTGAGCGTGGTTACGGTAGCCCTGTGACCCGGAGCCCCCGCATGCGCAGAGACCCCGTAACCCGATCCCGCCGGACGCGTCTGGGGGTGCTGACCGCGGCCGTCTCGGCTGCCCTCGTCGGCGCCCTGGTGTCCGCGCCCGCCGCCGACGCGGCACCCGCACTGCGGGTGACCACCGTCGCCGACGGACTGAGCATCCCGTGGGGCGTCGTGGTGGCCCCGGACGGAACAGTGCTGACCGGAGAGCGGTCGGGACGGTTCGTCGCAGTCCGCCCGGGCGGGCAGCGGGTGAACGTCCGCGCCGACCTGTCGCGCATCTTCGCGCAGGGCGAGTCCGGGCTGATGGGCCTCGCGATCGATCCGCGATTCGAACAGACCCGCCGCGTGTACTCGTGCCAGGCGGAGGCAACCGTGCCGGGTGCGCCGGGGGCGCCCGGTTCGCTGTCGAACATCCCGATCGAGTTCCCGCAGACCGGTCAGACCATCCAGGTCGTGTCCTGGCGGGTCGGCGCCGACTGGACCCAGATGGCCCGTGAACGCACTGTGCTGAGCGGGATCCCGGTCAACTCGTCGGGGCGGCACGGCGGTTGTGGTCTCGCGGCCACCGGGGACAGCCTCTGGGTCGGAACCGGCGACAATGCCACCCCGTGGATTCCGCAGTCCCGGACCTCGCTGGGCGGCAAGGTGTTGCACATCAAGCTCGACGGGACGCCCGCTCCGGGAAATCCGAACCCCCGCAGTCCGATCTACAGTCTCGGGCATCGCAACGTGCAGGGTGTGGCGGTCCAACCCGGTACGGGTCGCGTGTACGCCATCGAGCAGGGCACGACCCGCGACGACGAACTCAACCGGATCGTCGCCGGCGGCAACTACGGATACAAGCCCGACCGCCTGCCGGTGATCTACGACGAGTCGGTGCCGATGACCGATCCCGTCCGTGTCCCGGGTGCGATCGGTCCGGTGTGGAGTTCGGGCGACCAGACGATCGCCCTCCCGGGTATCGCCTTCCTGCCCGACACAGGGTGGGGCGAGTACAGCGGCGGTCTCGTGCTCACGGCGCTCAAGGGCAAACGACTGGTGTTCCTGAAGCTCTCCGATGACGGGCGACGCGTGGTGTCGGAGACCGAGGCCTTGAAGGACGCCCACGGCCGTCTGCGCGGGGTGGCCGTCGCCCCCGACGGCTCCCTGGTCCTGACGACCAGCGACGGTGAGGGTTCGGATCGCATCCTGCGCGTGCGCTGGAACGGCTGAGCCGTGTGCGACGACGCGATCGTCGGACATGCCCACGACGAAGCCCGTCGGATGTCTCGTCGAACCGCGCTGAGGGTTGCTGCCGGTGTGGCGACCGGGATCTCGGCGTCCATGGCGGCCGGAACCGCCCTGGCTGCCCCCTCGCGTGGCGCGCCGGGCGGCGCGGCAGTCGGCCGGGTCGTCGACCTCACCCACACGCTGTCGCCGTCGTTCCCGGTGTGGCCGGGTAATCCGCCCATGGTCTCGGTCCCGACGTCCCGTGTGCGGGGCAGAGATTCGGGCTTCTCGACCAACTGGGTCTCGTTCGCCGAGCACACCGGTACCCACGTCGACGCCCCTGCCCACAAGATCGGGCGCGGGATCACCGTCGACCGCATCGACCCGGCCGACCTCGTGGCACCTCTGGTGGTGATCAGCATCGAGACGAGGGCACGTCGTGACCGGCGGGCCCAGTTGACCGAACGTGATGTCGCGGAATGGGAATCGACTCACGGGCCGATCCCTCGCGGCGCGCTGGTCGCGTTGCACACCGGGTGGCGACCACGCACCGGCGGTGCGGATGCCGCCGGGTTCTCGCCGTCCGCGGTCGGCATGCTCGTGACCGAGCGGGGGGCCGTGGCCATCGGGACCGATACGCTCAGCGTCGACATCCGCGGCGCCACCGGTGCCCACACCGCGATCCTCGGCAGCGGACGATACGCCGTCGAGGCGATGGCGAACCTGGAAACCGTTCCGGCGCAGGGTTCGACGGTGGTCGTCGGCGCGCCGACGTTCGCCGGCGGCACCGGCGGTCCGGCGCGGGTACTCGCGCTGGTGTGAACCGACAGGAAGGTCATCGATGACCACACGCCTCACCCGATTCGGTCGCGGACCGTACACCTTCGATGTCATCGACGCCGGACCGGCAGACGGGGAACCGATCGTGCTGCTGCACGGTTTCCCCCAGCGGGCCTCGTGCTGGGAGCTCGTTGCACCGATATTGCACGACAAAGGGTTTCGGACACTCGCGCCGGACCAGCGCGGCTATTCGCCCGGCGCGCGGCCCGCGCGGCGACGGGATTACTCACAGGGGGAGCTGGTGTCCGATGTGCTCGCCCTGCTCGACTCTGCCGACATCGAGCGAGCGCACCTCGTCGGCCACGACTGGGGTGCGATCGTCGGGTGGACGGCGGCGGCGCATCATCCCGACCGGGTCGAGACGCTCACCGCCCTGTCCGTCCCGCACGCCGGGGCGTTCATGCGTGCCATGCCCCGGGGCCAGATTCTCCGGTCCTGGTACATGGCCGCCTTTCAGATTCCGGTGCTGCCGGACAAGCTCCTCGGCTGGGCGATGCGGACACAACCGGATTTCGGGGAGCGGATGGGACTCCCGCAGCCGTTCGCATCGCGGGTGGCAACCGAGATCGGTGACCACGGTGCATTGCCCGGCGCGCTGGGGTGGTATCGCGCGATGTTCCTGCCGGACAAGCGGTCCGCGCCACGACCGGTCCGTGTCCCGACCACTTTCGTGTGGGGTGACGCCGATGTCGCGATAAGCGGGGCCGCGGCCCGGTTGTGTTCGGGCTGGGTGGAGGCGAACTACGAGTTCATCGCTCTTCCGGGCGCGGATCACTGGCTGCCGGAGGCGCACCCCGACGAGGTCGCGGCCGCGATCATCGCCCGAGTCGGCCGCCCGTACACCGGTTCCGGCGCAGCGGGTTCGGTGCGGTCACACGGACCGGGTGCGGCCTCGGCGGACGAGACGTCAGCGCAGGATACGGCGTAACACGACGAAGACGATCAGCGCGACCGCGGCCGCCAGCCCGGCGAATGCGGGCGTCAGGTTGGTGGTCGGGGCTTCAGTCGGGGAGCCCGAGCGCAACTGTGCGAAAGTCGCTCGGGCAGCGTCTGATTCGGCGACCACATCGACCGGCGGATGTGCCGGCGGAGCCGAGGGTGTGGGCGGGGTGGCGGGGCGGGGGGTGGACGTCGGCTCCGGGGAACGGGTCACCGGCGGGGCGGGAGGAGACGCCGGGGTCGGGGCAGGCACCTGGGGCGCTTCGGGTTCGGGTGCCGCAGCCTGCGATTCCGGCACGGGCGGCGCCGACTTGGCCGGTGCCTTCTTCGGTGGCGCCTTCTTGGCGGCCGACTTCTTCGCCGGTGCGACGCCCGCTGCCTTCTTCGCCGGACTCTTCTTGGCCGGCGCCTTGGCCGGAGGTGTCTTCTTGGCGGCCTTCTTCGGCGGGAGCTGGTCGCCGCCGGACTCCGCGGCCGCCGTCTCCGGTGTGGTCTTCTTCGCGGGCGCCTTCTTGGCCGGCTTCTTCGCTACCGGCTGCTCGGGCGCGGGCGCCGGAGCGTCGGGTGAGCTGCTGGACCCGGGATCGCCCGGTGTGGCGATCGGGAACAGTGCCTGCTCGTCGCGGTTCGGGTCATCGTCGGACGGTGTGACGTTCGGATCCGGCTCGGTCATTCGGCGCTCCCTCGCAAGTGTCCGGCACGCGCTCGGAAACCACTCCGCGGCGCGACCCGTTTGGGGCCATCTTAGTCGTTGTGTTCCCTGGGATTCGTGTCAGGAACGGACGCCGAGCCGGGCCAGGATGTCGGCGTCGACGGCCTCGAGCTCGTCGGCGATGGCCTTGTGGGCGGTGCGACGCTGACCGGCCGACATCGTCTCGGCGGTCTGTACCGCGATGTCGAGGTTGTCGAGACGCTTGGTCATCGCGGCGACGAAGTCCTTGGCATCGGCACTGGTGTCCTGGCCCACGACCTTCTCCAGGGCCGTGCGGGTGGTGGCGATGCGCGCGGACAGGGCGGCGCCGTGACCGCTGAACTGGCGCAACACTTCCGGCGAGACCCCGGCACGACTCGCCTGTAGCGTCGAGAGCTGCTCGCGACCGGCGACCGCGGCCCGGTAGACGACGGGTACGGCGATCGGCGCCACGAGTCGCGCGACGGTGAGGTAGCGCTTCACACTGGCCGGGCTGAGCGCCTTCGCGTCGGCAGCCGCCTGTGCCTCGACGGCGAACTTCTTCGCCTCGGCCTTGCTCACCTTCGTCTGGGACTTGGCGAGCTGCTTGGCGGTCTTGCGCTCGGCCTTCATCTCCTTCTGGAAGTACTTGTGCTCGTTCTTGCGTCGAGCCTTGTGTTCCTTGCGCCGCGACTTGGCGTCGAACTTCGCCTCCAGCTTGGCTTTGGCCTTGAGGGCCTTGGCCTCTGCCTTGCGCTGCGCTCGAGTCGTACCGTCGGACGAGAACAATCCCATCGAATGCCCTTTCGCTGGTGGCGAGAAGACCGCAGTCGACCCCCGGCCCGCTCTCGTTCCGCTCCCGGCGCCGGTCGACCGGCTCGCTGCCCGCGTCCGGCGCCGCACTTCCGTGGCCCCGCTCGCATCGCTCCCGGCGTCAGGTGCGCGTGATAACAAGTACAAGCATGACATGTGGTTGTAATTGACCATGTGTCTCCTCTGCCCGAGCCAGGAAGGGATGGCGTGGCCCCTGTCGTGTTGTCGCCGCGCGACCTCGCCGGCTGCGAGCACCGCGTGGCCCTCGACTTCGCCCACGCCCGGCGTCCCGCCGACGAGCCCGACCCGCCCGGTGTGCAGCGCCGGAAGGAGGCTGCCGCCGATCATCGCGCTGCGATCCGCGAACTGCTCCGAGGCGTGCACAGCGATCAGCCCGGGGTCTTCGTGGTCGTCGACCCCGACGCGAGCGCATCGGACCGCGTCGCGGCCACGCTGCGAGCCTGCGATGACGGCGCCGGATGGATCTGGAACGCGACGCTGCCCATCGACGAGGCGCACGGGCGGCGCGGCCACTCGGAGTTGCTGGTCCGGGTGGGTGACGGATACATCCCGGTCATCGTCGTGAACCACCGGGTCAGCCAACCCGCGAAGTCGGCGCCAGACCCGGACGGACGCCCGACCGGCCTGGTGACGAGTCCGTTCTGGACGTGGGCGCCGAGCCCCGATCCCTACCGGACCGGCCGGCCCAACCGCCGGGACAACCTCCGCCTGGCCCAACTCACCGCCATGCTCGTCGAGATCGGCCGGGCGTCGTCGACCGACACCGCGGATCTCCGCGGCGGGATCATCGGGGTGGACGCCGACTGCATCGTCGTCCTGGACACCGGTGCGATGCTCGACGACTATTCCGCCGTCCTCGAGCGACGACTGGCGGTCGCCGCGGGCACGATCCCGACCGAGCCCCGGCGGATCAGCGAATGCCGATCCTGCCCGTGGTGGGTGCGCTGCGGACCCGAGCTGGAGGAGAAGCGCGACGTCAGTCTGGTGGCGTCCGGCAACCAGGGAACGGTGCTGATCGACGCCGGGATCACGACGATCGATCAGCTCGCCGCCCAGCGCGGGGCACCCCCGGAGGGGTGGCCGGGTGGCGTGCGGTTCGGCGACGCGGTCGTCAACGCGATCGCGTGGCTGACCGGCACCGAACTCGTACGCCGTGTCGACTCGCCCCGGGTCCACCGCGCCGACATCGAGATCGACGTCGACATGGAGAGCTACGGCGAGCACGGGGCGTATCTGTGGGGAACGCTTCGCACCGACACCACCGATCCGTCGGTACCCGTGGAGTACCGCCCGTTCGTCACCTGGGATCCGCTGCCCACCCGCGACGAGGCGCGGTCCTTCGCCGAGTTCTGGGTATGGCTGATGGCCGAACGGGCTGCGGCGCGGGACGCCGGAAAGACTTTCGCGGCCTACTGCTACTCGCAGCAGGCGGAGAATCGGTGGCTTCTGGGTTCCGCGGACCGCTTTCCGGACGAACCGGGCATGCCGACCCGTGCCGAGGTCCAGGCCTTCATCGGGTCGTCGGAGTGGGTGGACATCTACGAGGCCGTGGGCGAGAACTTCATCTGCCCCCGTGGCAAGGGACTGAAACGGGTGGCGCCGGTCGCGGGTTTCTCGTGGCGCGATGAGGATGCGAGCGGCGAGGCGTCGATGGAGTGGTATCGGGCGGCCGTGGCGCTCGGCGGCGGGCGCCCCGACGCCGGTCAGCGCCGGCGCCTCCTCGAGTACAACGAGGACGACGTCCGGGCCACAAAGGTCTTGCGCGAGTGGATGGCCGACGGCGCGGCCACGCAGGTACCGCATGAGCGCGAGCTGCTCGAGCGGTTCCCGGACGGGAACAACTCAGGGGCGCATGGACCGCAACGAGTCGAGGAACGACCCGCTGCCGAACAGGGCGACGGCGCCCAGCAGGAGTAGCGCACCGGGCGCCACCCCGAGCACGAATTTCCGCATCGACGTCAGTGTCGAGTCGTCGGGCGCCCCCGACGACGCCTGAGGCGGGCCCGCCGGTGGCAGCGGGGCACCTGCGACCGTCTGCGACTCGTCGGTGTCGTCAGATGAGTCGTCGGGGTCGGCCTCGGCTTCCGGTCGGCCGGCACCCGACTCGCCCGCCGAACCGGCGGACGGGGTCGATCCGGACGTCCCTGCCGAACCGCCGCCGCTCGGCGGGGCGACCGACGGTACGTCGCCGATCGCCGGCCCGGTGCCGGACGGAACACCTGCAGGATCAGACCCGCCCGCACCGCCGTCCGGCGTCGACGTGGCGGCCTCCGGCATGCGGCGGCCGCGGATGATGACGCCGTCCTCGCCGTCGCCTGCGGATGACGTCTGGGGTTCGGTGGTCGTCGGGTCCGGATCATCGGACGTCGTTGTCGTCGTTGTCGTCGTTGTCGTCGTTGTCGTCGTGTCGGTGGTGTCCGTGGTCTCGGTGGTGGTCGGGTCCGATGTCTCGGTCGTGGGGGTCGACGGTCCGCATCCACAGGGATGGAACGGCGACGAGGGCCCGTCCGTGGTTTCCGGATCGGTGGTCTCCGTATCGGTGGTCTCGGGATCGGTGGTGCCGCCGTCGGTCGAGTCCGAGTCGGAGGTCTCGGACTCATCGGTCGCCGAGGACCCGGATTCGTCGGAGTCGGTGCCGGTGCCGGTGCCGTCATCGTCGTCGGTGGCGTCGAGGACCGAGTCCGAATCCGCACCCGTCGAATCCGCCGAGTCGGACCCCGCCGAGTCGGACCCCGCCGAGTCGGACCCCGCCGAGCCGGGGTCCGACGGCGCGGGCGATGCGACCCCGGGCGCCAGGACGATGAACGCGATCGCGGCGATCACGACGACGAGGACGGCGAGTCCGCGCGGCCTGGGACGGGCGCCGGGGTCAGACGGGAGACGGTGGGTCATTCTTCGTCAGGCGTACAGTCGGTGGGGAGAGACAACGCCGCTGAACCCGCGCAGCACACCGCCACACGCCCCGCGCCGGAGCCGAATGTTCACCTGCCGGATCCGTGTCGGCAACCGATAACCCCCAAGAATGTGAAGAACGCCACACTAACGATCGTTACACCATCTTCACAGGTGATACGCGCCGAGCGCGGCAGTCCGGTACTTTCTGAGCGTACCGATCGTTGCGACGGCCGTGTGCAGCGGGCTTTAATGCTTGCAAATTCAAATTTTGCGTTTCGGAGAAGATTGTCATGACTTCAGGAGGGGCGGAGAAGCCTATGGGCGACACCGGACGCACCGACTCCGATCGTTCGAGGACGACGGACACGGATGCTCTCGACCCCGGGCTGTTCGCCCGGCGGCTCGAGGAACTGTTCCGGACTGTTCCTGGTCCGAACGGTAGGGCGTACAGCGCGAAAGCGATCGCGGCTCGATCGACCGAGCGGGGGTTCCGGCTCGGCGAGTCGTATCTGAGCCAGCTGCGATCGGGGAAGGCCAAGTCCCCGTCGTTCCGCACGGTGGAGGGCATCGCGGCCGCTTTCGGGGTCGATGTGCATTATTTCCTCGAGGACCGGGCGGCGCAGCGCACTCGCGACGAGATCGATCTGATGCGGTTGCAGGCCGACACGAACGTCCAACTGGCGGCATTCCGGCTGGCCGGACTCTCGAGCGATTCCGTCACGGTGGTCAACGAGTTGATCAAGGTGCTCCGGGAGCAGCAGGGTCTGCCCAAGGATCCGCCGGACGTCATCGCGGCCGGACTCGGTGACAGCAAGCCGTCGGCCGATTCACGTCTGCGGGTCGTCGGGGACAACAGCGACGACTGACCGTAGCCGGGGCGTTCGCAGAGCCTGATCGTCCGGACCGAGGGGTGTCGGCCCGGACAGGCCAGTGACGTCGATCGCTGCGGGTGGATCGCGGCGTCGTGAGTGCTCATGATTCGATGAGGCCATGCGTCGATCAGAGCGCGCATTGCGTACGTTGTGCCGGACCACGTTGAAGGGGCTCGATCTCGATCTGCCCCTCGACGTCACTCAGCTGTGCGAACGGTACGGCGATCGCCGCGGTCGGCCCATCCGGCTGATCGCGCATCCGCTGCCCGCGGGTGTCCCCAACGGCATCTGGTTGGCCGCCACCGATGCGGATTACTTCTTCCACCAGGCCGAGACGTCACGGCTGCACCGCGATCAGATCGTCATCCACGAGTTCGGCCATCTGATCGCCGGCCACCAGGTTCTGGGTGAGGCCTCGGCACAGGGCATCGCCGCCCTCACGCAGGACGAGTCCACGGCCGCGCTCCGGCGCACGTGCTATTCCGACGACGCCGAGTGGGAAGCCGAGATGCTGGCCTCGCTGATCCTCGGTTGGGCCGAGGACGCCAGTACCGGCGTCGGGAGCACCGCGTCGCACGACGAACTGCGCGGGTTGCAACGGCTCCTCGGTGGACATCGTGGGTGGTTGTGACGTGCCCGCCGGTTGCGACCGCGCTGAGAATGTGAGTCCCTGTTGGGCGTGATCACTGTCGCGGGCGGGGGCCCGACGGTCAACCTGTCGTCCGGGGTCGACGTCGGCATCGGCGCGGTCAACGCGGTCGCCGCCGTCGTCTTCGCCTTCGCCTTCTGCTGGCGCCTCGATCAGATCCGGCGCGGCGGGTGGGGGCTGCAACCGCTCGCGATGATGGTGGCCGTCGCGGCGCTGACCCTTGCGTTCGTCGTCGTCGACGAGTCGGTCGCCGACGTGTTGAACGAA
The DNA here is from genome assembly GCF_022348225.1 of Gordonia sp. McavH-238-E. Taxonomy (NCBI): domain Bacteria; kingdom Bacillati; phylum Actinomycetota; class Actinomycetes; order Mycobacteriales; family Gordoniaceae; genus Gordonia; species Gordonia sp. McavH-238-E. The sequence continues at coordinate 30,935 of NZ_JAKRFE010000013.1, read as the reverse complement.
GTGGGCTTTGCCGGTCTGTCCCGGATGGCGTTCTACGCCCTCCTGGCCATCGGGGTGGCGGCGCTCGTGGTGGTGTTCTTCTTCCCCGGGCAGGTCACGCGTGAACGCCGGGCCGGCTGGGAGGCGCTGCCACTGGTGATGGCACTCGTCGGGCTGCAGGTGACCATGCTGGTCATCCCGGTCGAGATCCGCACCGCGACCATCGACGAATGGACCGTCCAGAACTGGGGTTTCGCACTCTTCATGCTGATCGCGAGCGGATACCTGACGTACGGCTTCATCGCATGCGTCAACAGTGTCCGCAAGTTCTATGCCACCGCGGATGGTTATCTCCGTGTGTCCCTTGGTCTTCTGATGACCGGCCTGACCTGCTTGGCGATCGGCGCCGTCTGTCAGATCGTCTTCGTGGTCGTCTCCGCGACGAATGTCGTTCGGTCACCGTGGCTTCTGACGACGAACCGGGTCGTCGCCGTCGTCGGTGCCGTCGCATTCCTGATGGGGATCAGTTATCCGATGATCTACGCGCGGATTCAGACGGTCGCCGCGAACCGGCGTCGCCGACGCCTCGACACCGAACTCCTACCCCTGTGGCGGCTGGTGACCGATGCCGTGCCGGAGGTGGTCCTGCCCGACGCCGGGCGTCTGGCGCCGACCACACGTCTGCATCGGCGCGTCGTCGAGACCCGAGACGCGCTGACCCAGTTGAGTCCTCGGATTCCCGCGGTGTTCGGTTATGCCGAACCCGCGGTGCAGGCGAGGTTGCTGCGGGCCGCCGTCGCCGAGCACGATCCGCGTGACGGAACGGGCGGCACCGTCCGGGATCTGGCCCCGGCCGAGGGGGACGGACTGGAGGCCGACGCCGCACCGCTGATCCGGCTGGCCCGTGCGCTGGCGACGCCACAGGCCGTCGAGGAGCCGGCCGGTCGATGATCGGCCGGCCGGCTCTCACGCGACGGAGTCGCTCAGGTCAGCCGCGACGGAGTCGCATGGATCAGCCGCGACGGAGTCGCACGGATCAGCCGCGACGGAGTCGCATGGATCAGCGCGGCGCCATGCGGATCGCACCGTCCATGCGGATGGTCTCGCCGTTGAGATAATTGTGCGCGACGATGAACTCGGCGAGCTGTGCGTACTCGTCGGGTTCGCCGAGACGCTGTGGGAACGGGATGCCCTCGGCGAGGGTCTTCTGGAACTCGGGGGTGACGCCCGCCAGCATCGGGGTGCTGATGGTTCCGGGGGCGATGGTGCACACGCGCACGCCGACCCGCGCGAGGTCGCGCGCTGCGGAGATGGTCATCGCGTGCACGCCGCCCTTCGACGCCGCGTACGCGATCTGCCCGATCTGGCCTTCGAAGGCAGCCACCGACGCGGTGTTGATGATGACGCCGCGCTGGCCGTCGCCGTCGATCGTGGACTCCTCCTGCATACGGTTGGCGGCCAGTCGCATGACGTTGAAGGTGCCGACCAGGTTGATGTCGATGACCTTGCGGAAGAGGTCGAGTTCGTGCGGGCCCTTCTTGCCGAGGATTCGTGCGGCCCAGCCGACGCCGGCGCAGTTGACCGCGACGCGCAGCGGCGCACCGGATTCGACGATGGTGTCGATGGCGGCCTGGACCTGGGTCTCGTCGGTGACATCGGCGGCGACCAGCGTGACTCCGTCGGTGGGCGCGGCCTTGTCGATCGAGGCCTGCAGGTCGAGACCGAAGACCTGGGCGCCGGCTGCGGCGAAACGCCGTGTGGTGGCTGCGCCGAGGCCCGAAGCCCCGCCGGTGACCAGTACGGAAGCGCCTGAAACGTCCATGTGTGAAGTGATCCTTTCGCGGTACCCGACCCGTTCTCCTGCCGGCCGCGTCACCGTCGTCGGCGACGCCGCTCCGGCTCATGCTGCAGTTTCACGATAGTCAGGTGCCGGAAACGGCCCTCGATCAGCCCTCTGTTTTACCGAACGAGCGCTCGGGCGCTGTCCTGAGTGCGGAGTCGGGTCTCGCGGCGGATCAAGACGACGCCGACGCCGGTGATGACCACGACCGCGCTGAGGGTGCCGGCGATCACGGGTACCGATGCACCGATCAGACCGTCGGCGATGAGCCAGGCCGCGAAGGCGAAGAACAGAACGGCCGCCCCGATGGCGATGACCCGCTCGGGGAGGTGACGGCCCAGCAGCACGCCCACGCCGATGGCGAGCGCGTCGGCGGCGACCATGCCGAGCGTGGACCCGATCCAGACCCCGAGCCAGTCGTTGTCCGTGGCGAGCGTGATGGTCGCGAGCATGGTCTTGTCGCCGAGTTCGGCGAGGAAGAACGCCGACATGACCGCGAAGAACACCGAGGCGCCCACGCGAGTCGCACGGCTGGACTCCTCGTCGTCGAGCCGGTCGCCGCGGAGGGTCCACAGACCGAAGACCAGCATCGCCAGTCCGGCGAGGATGGTCAGGAGCGCGGTGGGTATGGACAGCCCGAGGAAGTGGCCGAAGAAGACGGAGACGGCGTGGACAGCGGTGGTGGCCACGGTGATCGCGAGGAGGATGACCCACCAGCGGTAGCGCAGGGCATAGGTCATCGCCATCAGCTGTGACTTGTCACCGAGCTCGGCAACGAAGATCACGCCGAAGCTCAGGAGCAGGGCGGCAATCACGGACGCCAGGTTAGTCAGGGCTAACTCGCGGGCGCAACTCGTCGAATGGCCGTATTTTCCCAGGTAGGGCCATCAAAAACGGATGTTCGGGTGGCCGTAATCCGGTGCCCGGGAGCCCGTCGGAACGGCTTCGGGGAGCCGCCCCGCCCTACGCTGCGAGAAGCATCGCGAGCACCGCCGTGTCGGGGTCGGCGTTGGGGTCGATGCCCACCTGGTTGCGGAGGTTGACCACCGTCCCGTCGGCCTCCGCCTCGGCCCAGCCGGCCCGGTGCTCGAGCCCGAGTTCGGGGAGACCGGGCAGCAGTACACACCCGGAGGCGACCTGCGAGCATTCGGGCAGCGACGGGCGCGTCTGCGAGGGCGGGTGCAGCATGACCAGCGCCGGCGGGTTGTTCAGAAACCGTCCCGCTTCGACGAAACTGTCGTCGACGACGTTCCCGATCGCGACCATCATGCCGACGGTGTCCGCCTCACCCGGTTCGGGACGCTGCTCGACCACGCCGAAGATCGTCGTCGTGGGTAGGAAGCCCGGCCGGCAGGCGATGCGGACCGATGCGACGAGTGTCTGCGTCCACTCGAGCGTCGACTCCGGCCACCGGCCGGAGATGAGAATCCCGTTCAGGGTGCCGTCGTGCTGGAACGGGGTGAGGCCGATCGGAATCGATTGCATCTTGTCCTCCTCCGACCCGGGTGAGACCTCGCCGCCGACCCACGGACTGGGGATCGGCGACCGAGCCGGGTGAGAAGACCATCCACCCGCCGCGCGACGTCGACAACTCGAATCACCGTGTTGTGATGGATCTTTAACATGCGAACGACCGACAGCCGCGGTCCGGGGACGCTGCGCCCGCCGGTGGGGAGCGCGACACCAGGCACACTGGACCGGTGAAGAACTCGCCCCCGCTGCGACCCATGGAGTTCGCGTCCGTCGCGATCTTCGGCGGACTGACCGTCGCGGCGGTGGTCATCGCGTCGGTCATCCCGCTGGCCCAGGCGGCCGGACTGCTCGCCCCGGTGCCGCTCGCCCTCATCGCGGCGCGCACCAGGCCGCGGGCCCTGCTCACCGCCACGGTGGCCACCACCGCCGTGGCGTTCGCGATGGCGGGGACCGGCGCGATGGCAACCGTCCTGGGTTCCGCGCTGGTCGGTGGGCTCGTCGGTGACATCAAGCGTCGTGGCCGGGGGATCGGCGTGCTCGGGGTGGCCACCCTGGTCGCGTCGCCGCTGCTGGGCGGGATCTCCGTGCTGATCCTGCTCGTGCTGGTGCCCCTTCGTGAACTGACGATCGAGGCGATGACCAACTCCATCCACGGTGTCGCGAAATGGTTGCACGGATGGGGCCCGACCGGGGGCGTCGCCGACGGGCTCGACGCCATGAGCCGGAGCATCGCCGACCACTGGTGGGCGTGGGTCTGGGTGTCCGGGACCGTCGGCACCGCGATCTCGCTTCTCGTCGCGTGGTGGATTCTCGGTTCCGTCATCAGCCGGTTGCGTGATGTGCCGAGCGAGGACACGCTCGACGCCGCCACGTCGGGATTCGCGGCGGCCACCGCTGCCGGCGTACCCCGTGATGCGGGCATCGCGCCACTTCCCGTGGTCTTCGAACGTGTCGGATTCGCTTATGCGCCCGAGGCCCGCCCGGTACTCCACGAGATCGACCTGCGGATCGACCCGGGTGAGTTCGTCGCGGTCGTCGGCGCCAACGGCTCGGGGAAGTCGACGCTGGCGAAGATCCTCGCCGGTCGCCACCCGTCGACGGGCACGGTCCGTCGGCCGGGTCTGCCGGGGCTGGGCGCGCGCGGCGGGACCGCTCTCGTCCTGCAGCGGCCGGAGATCCAGATGTTGGGCTCGCGTGTCGCCGACGACGTCGTGTGGGGTCTGCCGCCCGGCGTCGACGTGGACGTCGAGGCGCTGCTCGCCGAGGTCGGACTCGACGGCCTCGGCGACCGGGAGACCACGGACCTGTCGGGCGGTCAGCAGCAACGGCTGGCGATCGCCGGGGCGCTCGCCCGTGACCCGCAACTCCTCATCGCCGACGAGGTGACCTCGATGGTCGACCCGGAGGGTCGGGGACAACTGCTGGCCCTGCTCGCGGCTCTACCGCCGCGCCGGGGAATCGCCGTCGTGCTGGTCACCCACCGCGGCAGTGAGGCGGCCGCGGCCGATCGGGTGATCCACCTGGCCGCGGGTCGACTGGTGCCGCACGCGCCGGACTGGATGCCGAGTCCCGACGCCGACCTGGCGGCGCCGGCGCAGACACGTCCCTCGACGCCTTCGGCGCCGACCTCGCGGATCGGCGGGCCGCTTCTCGTTCTCGACCAGGTGGGCTACGCCCACCTCCCCGGGTCTCCGTGGGAGGTCGTCGCGCTGCATGACATCTCGCTGACGGTCTACCGCGGCGAGGGGCTCCTCATCGTCGGCGGCAACGGATCGGGCAAGACCACTCTCGCGTGGATCATGGCGGGGTTGCTCACGCCCGGGACCGGAACGTGCCGTCTGCTGGAGATCCACGAGAAGATCAACCCCGGAGCCGGTTTCGACGCCGGCACACCGATGACCGACCGTGTCGGTGCGGTGGGGCTGGGATTCCAGCATGCGCGCCTGCAATTGCAGAAGGTCACCGTCGCCGACGAGATCATGGCCGCGGGTGGCGAAAAGGTGGGCACCGCGGAGGTCGCGCGCGTCCTCGAACTCGTGGGGCTGCCCCGCCAGATGGCGGCGACCAAGGTCGATGCGCTGTCGGGTGGGCAGATGCGCCGCGTCGTGCTGGCCGGTCTCATCGCGCGCCGCCCCGACCTGCTCGTCCTCGACGAACCGCTGGCCGGTCTCGATCCACCCGCTCGCGAGGAGATCGTCGCGCTTCTGGCTCGACTGCGCGCCGACGGGATGACCATCGTGATCATCTCCCACGACTTCGAATCGCTCGACTCGGTCTGTACGCGCCGGGTCCGACTGGTGGACGGCCGTCTGCTGCCCGATTCGCACCTGATGATCGACCAGGCTCCCGGCTGGGATGGAGAAACCCGATGACGATGCGTACCGTCCCGCTGCGGCAGGTGCCGGGCGACTCGTTCGTGCACCGCCTGTGGGCGGGTACCAAGCTCGTGATCGTCCTCATCCTCGGGATCATGACCTGGGTGCTGCCGTCGTGGCCTGCGCTCGGGATGGTCGCCGCGGTGGTCGTGATCACCGCGCTCGTCGCGGGAATCCCGTTGGGCGCCATACCTCGTCCGCCGTGGTGGTTCTGGGGACTGATCGGCATCGGTGTCGCGTTCAACGTGTCGTTCGCCGGCATTCCCGGCGCCCTGGTGTTCCTGCGCGCGATCACTCTCGCACTCGTCCTCGTCGCGAGTTCGATCCTCGTCATCTGGACCACGCCCATGGCGGATGTGGCGCCCGCGCTGGCGCGGCTGATGCGCCCACTGCGGTGGTTCCGGCTGCCCGTCGACGAGTGGGCGGTCGCGATCGCGTTGTGCCTCAGGGGTCTTCCGCTGCTGATCGAAGAGTTGCGCATGCTGCGGGCGGCACATCGACTGCGTCCGACGGCCAAGGGGCGTAGCGACCACCCGTCGGCGGAGATGGGGATCATGGATCTGATCACCGCGGCGATGTCGTCGGCGCTCCGACGCAGCGCCGAGATGTCCGAGGCGATCACCGCCCGCGGCGGTACCGGCCGCCTCACCGCCCATCAGGCCGGCCCGGGTCGCGCAGATGTGGTGGCGCTCATCGTCATCGGCTTGGCCTGCGCGGTCGCCATCACGGTCACGCTCGTACTGTGAGGGCGGGGACACACACGGCGCCGGCCACCCGAAGGTGACCGGCGCCGTTGATGTTTCGGCGAACCGGGGTCAGGCCGGGACGACCAGTCCGCTGCCCTGGCTCTTCGCGCGGGCGAGACGCTCGTTGGCGTCGGCCCAGTTCACGACGTTCCACCACGCCTTGACGTAGTCCGGCTTGACGTTCTGGTAGTCCAGGTAGAAGGCGTGCTCCCACATGTCGAGCATGACGACCGGGATGATGGCGGCGGGGATGTTGCCGCTCTGGTCGGTCAGCTGCAGGATGACGAGCTTGCCGCCGATGGTGTCGTAACCCAGGATCGCCCAGCCCGACCCCTGAAGGGTGGTGGCTGCGGCGGTGAAGTGGGCCTTGAACTTGTCGAAGCCACCGAACTGCTCGGTGAGGGCGGCCGCGAGGTCGCCGTCGGGCTCGCCACCGCCGTTGGGCGACAGGTTCTTCCAGAAGATGGAGTGGTTGGTGTGACCGCCCAGGTGGAACGACAACGTGGCGGAGAGTCCGTAGACCTTGCCGGCGATGCTGTCGTCGTCGCGGGCCGCGGCCAGCTTCTCCAGGGTGTCGTTGGCGCCCTTGACGTAGGTGGCGTGGTGCTTGCTGTGATGGAGCTCCATGATCCTGCCGGAGATGTGCGGTTCCAGTGCCGCGTAGTCGTAATCGAGATCCGGCAAGGTGTATTCAGCCACGATGTTCCTCTCTGAGGTGCTACTCGTTTTCCCTGTCCACGCGTGGCGCCGACCACTCGGTCGGGAGCCACACGAACGCTTCCAGCCTTCCCCAGTGCACTAGTGATTGCAACAATCCCGCGCAAGAAACATCAAGCGCGGTTGAGCTTTCAACGACGCCGGACCTCTGCGTCGGGCGGTGGGAACAGCGGCGTCAGCGCTGCGTCGGGTGCGTGGTGCTCAGATCACGATGAGCAGAACGAACACGATGACGAGAGCGAGAATGGTGAGGGCGCTTGTGCGGCAACTCCTCGCCACGTCGTAGGTGGCCCGCGGGGCGGTTCGGCCGACCCCGGGGGCGCGTCGGAGATCTCCGCTCGCGTGCGTCGCCATCGTCGCCCTTCGTCGGTGGACCGGCTGCACATCCCCTCGTCGAACAGACCGAGATGACATCGAAGTGATCGGTATCACACTGCGGTGGATGTGACCGCCATCATAAACAGACTCGAGCGATGACCTCAACTCGTCGTCTCCGGGGTCCGGCGTCTGCCGCGCGTAGACTTGGTCCATGTCTTGGCTCGACCAGCTCTTCGCCGCCGGCTCACGCAAGCAGGACCTCGTCGCCGCCGACGCCGCGCTGCCCGGCCGCACGTCCGAGATCACGGTCCCGGGCGACCACCTGATCCTCGGAACGCCGATGCGCGGCCGGCCCGAATCGGACGGGACATACGAGCACGGGATCGGCGGGTTCGACGACGGTCTCGCCTCGATCGTGCTGGCCGGTGGCTGTTTCTGGGGAATCGAGGAGATCTTCTGGCAGGTTCCCGGCGTGTACACGACGGCGGTCGGTTATGCGGGCGGGTACACGCCGAACCCGACCTATGAGGAGACGTGCACCGCGCGCACCGGACACACCGAGGCGACGCTGGTGGTCTTCGATCCGGCCGTGATCGATCTCGAGGGCCTGCTGAAGATCTTCTGGGAGTCGCACGACCCGACCCAGGAGATGCGCCAGGGCAACGACATCGGAACCCAGTACCGGTCTGCGGTGTACGCCCTGACCGATGCGGATCTGGCCACCGTCCAGGCCACCGCCGCGACCTTCCAGACCGCGCTCGACGCCGCCGGTGAGGGTGCGATCGCCACCGAGATCAAGCCGCTCGCCGAAGCGGGCGACGGACGGTTCTACTACGCCGAGGATCACCACCAGCAGTACCTCGCGAAGAATCCGCACGGGTATCGCTGCCACGCCGCGACCGGCGTCGTCTACCCGGGCTGACGCCGCGGTGCCGGGCCGAGACGACCGCCCTTCATCTCGACGAGACCTGCGGTGACCGAACGGATCTCGCTGCGGCAATGGAACCGCACCCTCTTGCAGCGCCAGCACCTGCTCACTCGTGTGGCCGAGGATGCGATCGAGGTACTCGACCGCTGCGTCGGGCTGCAGTCCCAGGACCCGCGTGCCGCTTTCTTCGGACTGTGGTCGCGCATCGAGGATTTCGACCCGCTCGAGCTGGAAGATATGCTCACCGACCGCGAGGTCGTGCGGATGGCGTTGCTGCGGTCGACGATCTTCCTGATCGACGCCGAGGACGCACGCTGGATTCGTCCGCTCGCCGATCCGACGCTGCACCGCGAGCTGACCGACATCCACGCGCGGAAACTGGCCGGGGCCGATCCGGCGCAGGTTCTGGCGTCGGCCGCGGAGATCCTCGCGGGCCGCGAACTCGCCGGCGCCGAACTCGGGAGAGAACTGGCCGCCCGCCACCCCGCCGAGAACCCGTCGACACTCACCACGATCGCCCTGTGCGGTCTGCCGCTGGTCCAGGTTCCGCCGCGCGGCCTGTGGCGGGGCCGGGGCGGGCCCACCTACCGCCTGTTCGACGAGTGGGTGGGTCCCGGCGAACCGGCCGTCGTGGACGATGACGCCCGCGCCGACCTGATCAGGCTGTATCTACGCGGGTTCGGTCCGGCGACCGTCAAGGCCATTCAGACCTGGTCCGGGCTCACCAGGTTGCGGCCCATCGTCGAGAAGCTTGAAGCCGATTGGGAACTCGTCCGTCTCGCCGGGCCGAACGGCGAGGTGCTCTACGACCTCGACGGCCTCGCGCTCGCCGACGCGGATGCGCCGGCACCGGTCCGGCTGATCGCCCCGTTCGATCATGTGATCGGCGCGCAGGCCGACCGGATCCGGATCGCCGAGCCGGAGATGTTCCGCCGCACGGTGACCGCCAACGGCCGGTCGCCCGGATTCGTGCTCATCGACGGATTTTTGGCCGGCACATGGTCTCTCGACGCCGACGAGCTCCCGGTGGTGGACTTCCTGCGCCCGGTGTCCGCCGCCGAACGACGCGACGTCGACGCCGAGGTCGACCGGCTCCGCGAGTTGACGACCGGCACCTGAGGGTGAGGCGGTGCGCGCCGGCAGTTCCGGTTCGCGACTCAATCTCCGGTGCGGGGGTTCCGCGAGGTGATGCAGTAGGTGCGGCCGACCGGATCCGCCATCGTCGTCCACTGCGGATACTTCTCGATTGCGCGGGCGCCCCAGTCCTCGTGCCGAGCCACCTCGTCGGCGACCGAGTTGGTGGCGATGTCGAGATGGGCGGTCGCCGGTCCGCTGTCCGACGACCCTTCTTGCTTGCGTTGCAACAGGATTCCGAGGGTCACCGCCGGGTCGCGATGCAGCGCGATCAGCTCGGGCCGGCTCCGCGGTGTGGTGGCCCAGCCGGTGAGCCGTGTCCAGAACCCGACCTCGGCGTCGAAGGCGTCGGCGGGGATGTCGATGCACAGCTGGTCGATGATGCTGATCGCGTCACCGGGCCATCGAATGGGGCGCGATCGTTTCGACTCGCCCTCCCAGGGCACGAGGCAGAACACGAACCCGGCCGGCGATCGGAGCGTGAGGTGGGTGCCGGCGTCGTGGACGAGGGTGGCCCCGAGCGCGAGTGCCTCCGCGGTGGCGGTGTGCGGGTCGTCGGTGTGGATGTCGAGGTGGACTCCACCCGGACCGTCATCGATGCGCTGGACCCGTAGGTGCGGGTCGCCGTAGAACGGTTCCAGCGACGCGAACTCACGATGCTCGCCCCGTGGCGGGGAGACAGTACTGCCCGAGATCGCGCGCCAGAAGGTCACCTCGCTGCCGAACACGTCGGCGGGGAAATCGAGGAATGCGCTGAGCCACCGCACCTGCACCCGGCAGATTCTACGGTGCGTCCGACGGCGCCGGGTGCCCCGGCGCATGCGAACGGGAGACGGACGCTGTCCGTACACGTCGTTACACTCGGGCAGATGACTGTCGGACCGCTGGGGGCGGTGGGGAAGAAGTTCTCGAAGGCGCGGACCGAGCAGGTCGCCGTGGTTCGTCTCGACGGCCCGATCGGCATCACCGGGATGGGCAAGCACGGCGTCAACACCGAGTCCGTCGAACCGGTCCTCAAGAAGGCCTTCGCCACGGAGCGTCTGCGGGCCGTCGTGGTGGTCGTCAATTCGCCCGGCGGTTCGCCGGCACAGTCGGAGTACATCGCCGAACGCATCCGCCAGCTCTCCGCGGAGAAGGGGGTGCCGGTCCTCGCGTTCTGTGAGGACGTCGCGGCCTCCGGTGGCTACTGGATCGCGTGCGCGGCCGACGAGATCTTCGCCGCCCACACCTCCATCGTGGGCTCGATCGGCGTCGTGTCGTCGGGGTTCGGTTTCTCGGCCGTGCTCGACCGGTTCGGGGTCCAACGCCGGCTCTACACGACGGGTGAGAACAAGGCGCGGCTCGACACGTTCTCTCCCGAGCAGGCCGAGGACGTCGAATGGCTCAAGGGTCTGCAGGGGCAGTTGCACGAGGCGTTCATCGCGTGGGTCCGTCAGCGGCGCGGCAAGAAGCTGACGGCGTCCGACGACGAACTGTTCAACGGTGACGTCTGGATCGGGAGCCGGGCCGCGGAGCTCGGTGTCGTGGACGGTATCGGCGTGATGCGGTCGGTTGTGGCCGAGCGATATCCGGATGCCGAGATCACCGTCGTCGAGACACCGAAGCCGCTGTTGATGCGACTGGTCGGGAGTCAGACCTCGGTCGCCGGGTTTGCGGAGAGTGTGACGACCGGAGTCCTGGCGGCATTCGATCGTGCTCCGTCGTTGCGGACGTCGCTCATGCACCGGGATTGAAACCCGTCGGCGGGGGCCATCGCACTGTTCTTCTTGTGCATTGTCCCCAAGTTATCCACAGGTGTTGTTCACTGAAGTGGAATTTCAGGTCGCCTCGGGCCATTCACTGACGTGAATTTCCTACGCGCACATTCGATCGATCAAGTGACCGCTGTCACAAGTAGATCCGCTGTGGCCTGCGTTTTTCCACAATTCCACAGTCTCATCCCCAACTAGACGGTCAGTCTGTGAGCGGGGGTCAAACGTCCAGAACACGCATGTGGATAGAATTATGCAGGTCGACATAACGGCAGTTCGACGCGTGCCGGAGGCTGACGGAGGCGCCGCGCAGGCCTCGTCGTGGACAGGTGACGTCGCGCCCGGCCGTCTCTGTGCCACCATGGAAAACGTGACCATGGGCGACATCACTCAGGTGCCGGTGACCGAACTTCCGGACGACTTTACCGGGCGGGCCGACGCGGTCATGCTCGATGTCCGTGAGGACGACGAATGGGCCTCCGGCCACATCCGAGGAGCTGTGCACATCCCGCTGGCCGAGGTCCCGGGCCGACTCGACGAACTCGACCCCGATCACGATCTGTACGTGGTCTGCCATTCCAGCGGCCGGTCCATGCGTGTCCTGCAGTATCTCGCCCAGGTCGGCTACGACGGAATCTGCGTCCGCGGCGGCATGCTCGCCTGGCAAGAACACGGCAAGCCCGTGGAGATCGGCGACCCGCGACCCGAGGGCGACGCCGGCCGATGATCGACCTCTGCCCGCGGTGCCGAATCCAGGCGCCGCATCGTCCCGGACGCGAACGCTGTCCCCGGTGTGGCGGTCCGCTGAGCGTCGTCGACGACGCCGCGCGTGCCCTGGCGGCGCGACGAGAGTCCTCGGTGCGTCCCTCGGGCCCCGGACACCCGGGCCCCCGGCATCCGGGCCCGACTTCGGCGCCCGCCGGGCGTCTGTACCGCAGTCGCAACGTGCGATGGGTGGCCCGCCGCCCACCCGAGGCCGTACCGGCCCGCCGCGGCCCCGTAGAGCGTGGTCCGCGACTCATCCCTCGCTACGTCTACGTACCCACGTGGGGTCTGCACGACGAACCGACGCCGGCCGACGCCGCGCACCAGAAGCTCGACGATTCCCGCTCCCGACTGGGGCTCGCGCTGGTGCTCGCGGGTTCTGCGCTGACCGCGTCCGCGCTCGTCCATCTCGTCCGCTACATCCTGCTGGTCCTCAACCGCGACCGTCCGCTGCCCGAGTTCCTCATCATCGCCTCGGACTGGCTCACCGTCTTCGTCGGGGTCGTCGCCTTCCTCGGATTCGTGTTGGCGACACTGGCTTTCATGCGGTGGGTGCTGGAGCTGCGCGCCGACACCTATGCGTCGGCGGGTCTGCTCGACCCGCGCCGGCCCGGTTGGGTCGCGGCATTGTCCGGGCTGCCTCTGGTCAACCTGATCGGCGCTCCGCTCGTGCTGCAGGAGGTCGCCGCGCACCGTGTCGGCCAGGACCCGTCACTCGACGCCGACCTCGTGGGCCGCCGACTCCGCAAGTTGTGGGTCGCCTGGATTCTGGTCAACGTGGCGGCCGGGGCGGCGATCGTCGCCCGGCTCATCGCCTGGCGCTCGGACTCGCTGCAGACCGGGGCGAACGCGCTGGCGATGGTCATCGTCAGCACGGCGATCTCTGCAGCGTTCGCCTTCTGGATGGCGCGCCGGGTGCGGACACTGTTCGGGGTCGCCGCGGCGGCCCCGGTCCAGACGAGACGGTGGGTGGCGGTCGGATGAACTCAGGGGTGAACGTGGGCGCGGCCGAGAAGGTCTCGCGTTCGGGAAAGCCGGCGGTGGTGGCGCACCGCGGGGCGTCGGGTGACTGCCCGGAGCACACCCTCGCCGCCTACGAACTCGCCCTCGCACAGGGCGCGGACGGACTCGAATGCGACGTCCGGCTGACCGCCGACCACGAACTCGTCTGCGTGCACGACCGAACTGTCGACCGCACGTCCGACGGCTCGGGCATCGTCAGCGAGATGACCCTCGCCGAACTGCGCGAACTCGACTTCGGCAGCTGGCACGCGTCGGGTGGGCCGGCATCGATCCTGACACTGCGGGAGCTGCTGACGCTCACCCTGGACTGGCGTCGTCCCGTCCGGTTGTTCATCGAGACCAAGCACCCGGTTCGTTTCGGCAGTCTCGTCGAGCAGAAACTCCTCGAGATGCTGCACGAGTTCGGGGTGGCGACCCCGCCGTCGGCCGATCACAGCCGCGCCGTGGTCATCTCGTTCTCCTCGGCGGGGGTCTGGCGGATACGACGCCACGCACCCATGCTGCCGACGATCCTGCTCGGCGACACCGCTCGGGTTCTCGGCGGCGGTGCCGCCACAGCGGTGGGAGCGACCGGCATCGGGCCGTCGGTGATGACCTTGCGGCAATATCCCGAGATCGTCGACCGCGCCGCGGCAGCCGGTCGGGTCACCTATTGCTGGACCGTCGACGAGCAGGTCGACGTCCAGCTCTGCGCCGACCTCGGTGTGCGGTGGCTGGCCACCAACCATCCGGCGAAGGTCCGCGACTGGCTGGTCACCGTCGACTGACCGCTGCGCGTACGAGGCTGTCGGGCGTCGCGGTGGGGGCGTGAGAGAGTGGACCGATGGGCAAGAAGAGCAAACGGGGCAGTGGACCACGTCCGGGAAGCAATCGAGCCGAGCGCGTGGCGGCACGGAAGGCACGGCAGGCGGCAGCTCTGGCGCCGCCGCCCCGGCCGTTCGCCGGGTTCGCGTCCGAGTGCGACTTCGTCGCGCTGCGGACCTTCGTCGCCTCGGCGACCGCGCGACTGGAACTCAACGAACCGGCCGGATCGCGCAACGACGTCTCCATCGTGACGATCCTGCCCGGTGCGGTGCCCGCTCTCGCGCGCGAGGTCGACGGTGCCACAGAGGGATTCGTGGGTCTGCAGACCGACCCGGACCGGACGGCGCTGGCCGTCGAACTGGCTGCGGCCATCGCATGGTCCGCGCATGCCGAGGCCGGCAGTGAATTCGACCTCGACGCCGCCGACGAGGCCCCGACGCTCGACGAGGTCGTGAACACCGACGCCGTCCTGGACATCACGGTCCACCAGGACTTCGGCTGGTGGTTCGTGGAGGGCACCGACGTCCCCGCCGAGATCACGGCGATGTTCGAGCGCGCCAACGACTCCGTGCTGCCGACGGCGCGACTGGTGGTCGACAGCGGCGCGAGTGCGCCCTGGTGGGTCGACGCCGGAGAGCGTGCCCACCTGCGCTGGATTCGGCCCGAGCCGGAAGATGATCTGATGTCGGCGATGGCGCGGCTCCACGCCGCCGGACGGCTGACGATCGGCGAGGGGTCGCGCTTCGCCGGGTCGTTCCGCACCCATGGGCTGCTCGTCCCGGTCTTCGACCTCGACAACGAGATGCACCACGAGGAGTGGTACGCCGGTCTGAATCAGTTCGACCAGTGGCTCGGCGAGGCGCTCGCCGACACGTCGCCGCTGACCATCGAACAGCGCAGCTCGCGAGACGGCATCCGCGGTCGACAGGTGACCCTGCGCTGATCGCCGCGCACTTCTGCTCCCTGAGGTGCGAGGAGCGATAGCGACGAGCCACGAAGGGCATGGCGAGGCAGCCACCATACCCTCGTGGCTCGCTTCGCTCGCATCTCAGGGAGCCAGAACGCTTCGGCGTCAGATGTTCCCGCCGGCCGCAGGGGGTGCGGTGGCGTCGGAGGTCTTGTCGCCGTTGAACTCTCGCTCGACGAAGTTCTCGAGGTCGAAGAGGTTGCCGTTGCAGCGCTCGGCGATGGTCTGCAGGGTCGTCATGGTCGCGACCTCTTCGACCTGCTCCTTGAGGAACCACTGCACGAACTGCTCACCCAGGTAGTCGCCGGTGTCGCGGGCCGACTTGGCGAGGTCGACGACCTGCTGGGTGACCGTCTTCTCTTGTGCGAGAGCGAGATCGATGGGCGCGCGGTAGTCCTCGAAGCGGTTGTTGGGCGCCGGGATGCCGGGGATCTCGACCTCCATGTCCCGGTCGAGGAAGTACTGCACGATCATCATCGCGTGATTGCGCTCTTCGACTGCCTGGCGGTAGAAGAGCTTCGCGAGCTGTGGCATGTCGTGGTTGTCGAAGTAGGTGGCGACCGCGATGTACTGCTGAGAGGCGTAGAACTCGTTGCTGATCTGGTCGTGCAGCAGTTGGTGGAATTTCGTGTGTTCGGTCATGCGGCCCATCGTAGAGCCGAAAAATGGCTCCCACCAGCAAGTTCAGGCTAACTAAGGCAAGTCTCGCCTGCGTTTGGGAACCCTTCTACGACGGCCCGCCGGCGTCGACGAGGAGGTCGTCGGGGATGGGTTGACCTGCACGGAGGAGTGCGAAGAACTCCTCGGTCTGTTCGTTGACCGGTAGTGCGAGTCCCTCATCGGTGAAGGTGCTCTCGCCGGCGGGTGTGGTCGTGGTGATGGGGTCCCGAAGAGCGAACATGAGCGACGCGAGGTTCCAGATGTGATCTCGCTCATCGACTGTGAGCGCATCGATGGCGCCGCCGATGAAGCCGAAGAGCCGGAACGGATTCAGCAGCACCGTCGGACTGGTGGCGCGAGAGACCAGTGCCGCGAGGAACTTCCGCTGGTTGACGACTCGCTCGAGGTCGGCGCGGGGGAATGCACGGGTGCGCACCAGGCCCAGTGCCTGGCGGCCGTCGAGGCGGTGGCAGCCCTTCGCAAGGCGCAGTCCGGCTTTCGGGTCGTTGAGCGGCTGGTCGATACACATGTCGACGCCGCCGACCGCGTCGACCAGGGTGTCGAACCCGCCGAAGCCGATCTCGGCGTAGTGGTCGATGTGGATTCCGGTGAGGTTCTCCACGGTCTGCACGAGCAGCGCCGGACCGCCGATGCTGAACGAGGCGTTGATCTTCAGACTGCCCTGGCCCGGGACCTCCACGTACAGGTCGCGCGGGATGCTCACCACGATCGCTTTGCCGCCGCCGGGTGGGTTGTGGACGAGCATGATCGTGTCGGTGCGGGATCCGTCGGCGTCACCGGTCGCGAGTGCCCGGCGTTGTTCCTCGGTGAGATCGGAGCGCGAGTCGGTGCCGACGATGAGCCAGTTGGTGCCGGGGGTGTCCGACGGGCGTCCGGCATAGGCCCGCAGCGCGTCGATGCGGTCGAGTCTGGAGTCGTAGTAGAACAGCAGTCCGACGGACCCGAGGACGACGACGAGCAGCAGGATCAGCAGGACCTTGCCGATGCGGACCGCGCGACGGCCGCCGCGTCGGGGACGGGGCGGCGTGGTCGGGCGCGGGGGCGCGGGTGGGGGACCGGCGGATCGGTCACGGCTCCGACGGTCCGCGGGTGACGACCGACGGCCGCGGGAGCGATCGTCCGGGATCGGCTCGGGTTTCTGGGTGGGGGCATACCCGCCCGGACCGGGTTGCCCCGACGGGGAGGGCCGGTCGGCCGGGGCGGGATGCGGCGGACGGCCGCCGGCACCGGGCGCCGGGGCGCGGCGCGGATCGGGTCCGCGTGCGGGGATCCGCGGCATGGCCTGCGGATGAGCGGACGGGCCGACAGCGCCGGGAGGTGGGCGATGGCCCTGGCCGGGCGGTGGTCCCGGGCGCAGCGGCGGGCCCGCTGGCCGCCCGGGCGGCATCGGTGGCCCGGGGCGACCTCGCCGGAGGATCGGCGGGTCCTGCTCGTTCATCCCATCAAATGTACGCATGGGCGGCCGTGAGGGATGTCGGTCGGTTGGTGTGTGCGGTGGCGTCGACGCCTCGGGGGAGTGATTCGTCACCGAGGTCTCGATCCGGCCCGAACGGGGTACAGGACTCGCCATGACCGACAAACATGTCGCCGAAGCGGGCGACTCCGAGGAGACCGGGACCGGCGCCGGGGCCGACGGTGGGCACACCCCGCTGCGGCGGGCCATCACCGGCAAGTTGCTGTTCCTGTTCATCCTGGGCGATGTCCTCGGCGCGGGTATCTACGCGCTCGTGGGCGAGGTCGCCGGTGAGGTCGGCGGCGCGATCTGGGTCCCGCTGGCGCTGGCCCTGGCGCTGGCGATGCTGACCGCGGCGTCGTATGCCGAACTCGTCACCAAGTACCCGCGGGCCGGCGGCGCCGCGGTGTTCGCGCGGCATGCCTACCGCCATCCGCTCGTCTCGTTCCTGGTCGGCTTCTGCATGCTGGCGGCCGGCGTGACGAGTGCCGCCGGACTCGCACTCGCCTTCGCGGGCGACTACCTGCAGGTCTTCCTCGACGTACCGACCACCGTGGCGGCTCTGGTGTTCCTCCTCGCGGTCGCGGCGCTCAACGCCCGCGGGATCAGAGAGTCCCTGAGCGCGAACGTGGTGATGACCATCGTGGAGGTCTCCGGGCTCGTCCTCGTCGTCGTGCTGGCCGGCATCGTCCTCGGTCGTGGTGACGGAGAGCCGCAGCGGGTGCTGGAGTTCACCGACGAGACGACACCGGCGCTGGCCGTTCTCGGTGCGGCATTGCTCGCCTACTACTCGTTCGTCGGCTTCGAGACCTCGGCCAACATGGCCGAAGAGGTCCGTGACGTGCGGCGGGTGTATCCGAAGGCGCTGTTCGGTGCACTGCTCGCGGCCGGCGTCGTGTACGTGCTCGTCGGCCTCGCGGTGTCGGTGGTCGCACCACCCGAGCGGCTGGTGGAGTCGTCGGGGCCGCTGCTGGAGGTCGTCTCGATCGCCGATGTCGGGATACCCGACCAGCTGTTCTCCCTGATCGCGCTGATCGCTGTCGCGAACGGTGCGTTGCTCACGATGATCATGGCGTCGCGCCTGACCTTCGGCATGGCACGGGACGGGCTGCTCCCGGGTGCACTGGCAAAGGTGCTGCCCGGTCGTCGCACGCCGTGGACGGCGATCGTGGCCACGACCGCGGTCGCAATGATCCTCTCGGCGACGGGCACGGTCGCGGCGCTCGCCGAGACGGTGGTGCTCCTGCTGCTGTTCGTCTTCGTCAGCACCAACGTCGCGGTGCTCGTGCTGCGCCGCGATCGCACGGACACCGACCACTTTCGGACCCCGACGATCGTTCCGATACTCGCGGTGGTCTCCTGCATCGTGCTGATGACACAGCAGAGCGCGTCGACATGGCTGCGCGCAGGCATCCTGATCGTCGTCGGACTCGTGCTCTATCTGCTCGCGCGGGTCACCGGGTCGGGTGGACGGCCGGTCGCCGAGGATCGTCGCGATGACGCCGAGCGCCTCACCTGACGCAAATGCTGCTCGCGCGGAGGTCGTTTCGTCACCTCCGGTCGGAGGTCAGAGGTGCGGGCCCATGACCGGGGAATCCGTGTGATCTCGAGCCCGGAATCCGGGCACAACATCATCCGGATCCGGTGCCATCGGCTCCCGGGTCCCGGACCGCGTCACGACGGCACAGCGACAACCCTGATGCGGCGATCAGCGCTCCGCGAGTGACCCGATCTCCGGTGCGTCGGGGCCGAAGTGGCGGAAGAGGGCACGACGCCGTGCGCGAGCGCCGGTCCATTCCAGATAGCGCGGGCCGACCGGCGTCCGCGCGATGACCTGGTAGGTGAGCGTGTTGCGCACCCAGGCGAGACCGAAGGCCCAGGGCAGGGCGGGACGCAGGCCGAGGTCGCGCATACCGCGTACCCCCAGGAAGCCCTGCAGCATGCTGACCAGGCGCGCTCGGGTGTAGCGCGCGGCCACGCGGGGGAAGCGTCGGTAGTGCAGGCGGTTCTGGGCGTCGACGATCGCGGTGGTGAGGGCCGCACCGGCGTCGGTCACGTCGTGTTGCGTCAGCAGGACCGCGTAACTCAGCTGATGCTGGTCGCGTTCGGAGTCGAAGAGCCAGTCGTCGTCGACGCCGATCAGCCACCCGACGTACTTCCACAGATGCATGAGGGCGCGGGAGTCGTCGCGGCTCACGGGGACCCCGAGCGCACGGACGCCCATCATCAAGGCGCCGCTGAAGAGGTTGAGGGTGGCGGCAAGGTCGGACTGGTTGATCGGCAGGCCCCACTGGTCGATGTCCCAGCGACCGTTGTGTTCGTACCTCTCGTTGACCAGGGCATGCATCAGGCGCACGTGGACGGTGAGCCGCCAGCCCCCGCCGTCGCGTGCCATGCCACCCGGCTCGCCGACCGCGATGGCCCAGGTCTGTGTCTCACCGAGTCGTCGGATGACGGTGTTCCCGGTGAGTCCGCCGGTCGCGACCAGCAGGTCGGCGGGTCCGCCGAAGCGGTAGCCGCCGATCAGGGAGAGCTGCAGCAGGACGTCGTTCGCGTTCTGGCCGAAGCGTCGGTAGACAGCGGCGCCGCGGTCGCAGAGGTCGGGATCGACCCAGTCGGGCGTGTTCTCGACCAGCGCGAAGAAGTCACGAAGCGCGGCCGGGGCGTCGGACGGCATGTCGCCGGCGAGCGCCTGCTCGAACTGGCGCATCGTCACCCGGCCGTCCACACCTCGGGGCAGGCGCATGGCCCGGACCAGCGTCGCGGCGGGTTCGTCCCGTGTGCGCAACCGGCGTCCGAGCTGCGCGAGCTCGTCGTCATCGGGTTCGCGAAGGTGGTTGTAGACCTTCAGGAGTTTGCCGATGCGTCGGCCGCGGGACTCGGCGGCCCGATGCCGTCGCGGAAAGGGGAGGCTCGCCGGCTCGGTGGCCGGGCCGGGCGGCACATCGACAGTCATGAGACGAATCTAGCGAATCATCTCACCGTGTTCAACGGTGCTCGGGTAGGGCGCACAGTCGACGGAAGTGGACGCACGGTCGACGAAAACGGACGCACAGTCAACGGAGATGGACGCACGGTCGACGAAAACGGGGGCACAGTCGGCGGGAAACGATGCACGGTCGACGGGTGTCGGGGCCCGCTCACCCGACCCACGACAGGTGGTCCCGGAGCAGTCCGTATCCGACGAAGGCGACCACGTCGATGACCGCATGGGCGATGACGAGAGGCCACACGCGACCGCTGACTTGATAGAAGCGGCCGTAGACGAGGCCCATGACCAGGTTGCCGACGCCGGCACCGAAGCCCTGGTACAGGTGATAACCGCCGCGGAGGATCGCGCTGGCGGCGAGCGACGCGCCGTCGGACGCCCCGAGCTGACGCAGCCGGGTGATGAAGTACGCGACCACGACGATCTCCTCGGCGGCGGCATTGCCGATCGCGATCAGCACGAGAACCGGCCACTCCCACCAGGTGTCGGCCTGACTGGGTACGAGACTCGCGTTCAGACCGAGGGCGCGCGCCACGGCGACCAGCGCCAGCCCGGGCAGACCGATGACGGCGGCGAGAACGAGTCCGGCGGGGACGTCGCGGCGTGGCGCCCACCGCCCCAGGCCGACGCGCGAGAGCCCGATTCCGCTGCGCCACAACAGGTATACGCCCAGGGCTGCGATGGCGAACAGGCGGAGCCCGCTCATGATCTGCCGGATGGCGTCGATGACGCCGAGGTCGGACCGGCTGGGATTGAGTGCGACGGTCGTCCCGCCGATGCCGCCGGCGAGTTGTGCCTCGAGCAGAGCGAGGGCGGCCGACAGGGCCGAGAATGCGAACGTCAGGGTCCCGACGATGACCAGCTCGACGATGATGCCGCGTCGCTCGATGCGGTCGGTGACGACCGGGATGCCGTGCGGGGACGGCTTCAGGTACTCGCGCAAGGCCATGCAGGTCAGCCTAGGGCCCCGCGACCGGTGGCGATGATGCGGAACAGCGCGGTGGTTCGCGAGACGCGGGTCAGTCGGGAATCGAGTTCAGGAACGGACAGCCCGCGAGGTTGCGCAGTGCGCGGGACAGTTCGAACACGTCGGAGACGGGACGTGCGAAGGGGAGTCGGACGTCGGAGTCGCCCTCGAGTCCCTCGATCCGGAAGCGGATGCCGAAGCGGTCGAGGCCGAGTGGCCGCACGCGCCCGGTGCGGAGATCGGCGGGTAGCTTTCGGACCAGTTGTCCGACGATGTCGGCGTGGTCGGTGTCGAGGTGTTCGAGCCAGCTGCCCTCCTGCTCCCAGAACGGGTCGGGGTCGGCGTCGGCGAGTTCGCCGGCCGACACCGAGGCCGCACCGGCCGACGAGGCGATCACCGCGGTGTCGATCTGCAGTCGCAGCATCGATGCGCCGTGTCCGATGTCGAGCAGTCCGTCGTCGGGGTGTTCGGTCGCGATCTCGATGGCCAGGTCGCGCTCCAGATCCCGGGGGACCTCGTGCAGGGTGCCGTTCAGCCAGATCACCGAACGCACCCGTTCGCGCAGGTCGATGGGCGCCCAGTCGGTCACTTCGAGCATGGCGGGCACGCCCTCGGCCTCGTCGACCGCCTGCATGGCGTCGCCGGCGGACGGGACGAGGACGAACGCCTGGGACTCGAAGAGGTGGACGACGTCGATCGGGGTGGCGTCGGCACCTTCGACGGCCAGGATGGCGGAACCGACCCGACGACAGGCCGTTTGGATCATCTCGGCATCCGTCGGGCGGTCGGTCGTCGTTCTCGTCATGACAGTCTCTCCGGTCGGCGTCGCGTGACGGGGTCGTTGGAAGGTAACCCTAACCTAAATTCCCGGACCGCATGCGTCAATGGTTTCGGCACTGATGCGTCGATGTCGAGACGCATGCCGGCGAACGGTCCCACCGGCCGGCTTCCACTAGGCTCGTGTGGTGCCTGTGATCGCCTACTTCGGCCCGCCCGGAACCTTCACCGAAATGGCACTCGACGCGGTCCTCGCCGCACATCACGACGACACCGCCGGCCTCGACCTGTCCGGCGAGATCGAGCGGGTCGCCGCGTCGAGTCCCGCCGCGACCATCGCCATGGTCCGCAGCGGTGATGCCGAGTACGGCTGCGTGCCGATCGAGAGCTCGCTCGAGGGTTCGGTGCCCGCGACGATGGATGCGCTGGTGCCGTCCACGAGCGGCGCCGCCATCGGGCGCGTGCAGGCCTTCGCCGAGACCGTGCTGGACATCTCGTTCGCGATCGCCGCGGTCACGCCGCTGCCCCCGGACGAGGTCCGCACCATCGCCGCCTATCCCGTTGCGTCCGCGCAGGTGCGTCGTCGGGTGGGTGAGCTTTTCCCGAATGCCCAGTTCGTGATCTCGAGCTCCAATGCCGCTGCCGCGCAGGACGTCGCGGCGGGCAAGGCGGATGCCGCGGTCACGACCGGACTCGCGGCGAGCCTGTCCGGGCTGGTGGTGCTCGCCGACGGTGTCGCCGACGCGCGGGACGCGACCACGCGGTTCCTTCTGCTCGGTCGGCCCGGGGTCCCGTTGCCACGCACCGGCGCCGACCGGACGTCGGTCATCCTCGACCTGTCGAACGAGCCGGGCAGCCTGATGGCGGCGATGAACGAATTCGCCTCGCGCGGAATCGACCTCACCCGTATCGAATCGCGCCCACAGCGCGACGAGGCACAGGGGCGCAGCATCGCCGGACGGTACCGGTTCTTCCTCGACGCCGTCGGTCACATCGACGACGCCGCCGTCGCCGAAGCGCTTGCCGCCCTGCATCGCCGGTGTGAGCGCGTGGTGTTCCTCGGGTCGTGGCCCGCGGTGCGCACCACCGGCGCCACGCCGCCCGATCACACCGAGTCGCTCGCCTGGGTCGACTCGATGCGCCGAGGAGACAACTGATGGCGCGCCTGCACCTGGTCCGCCACGGCGAGACCACCTCGAACGTCATGCGGCGCCTCGACACCGCCCTGCCCGGTGCCGCACTCACCGATTTCGGTGCGCGGCAGGGCGTTCGGTTCGGCCTGGAGAACGCTCCGGAACACCACGCGGTGTTGCTCAGTTCGCGTGCACTCCGCGCACGCCAGACCGCCGAACTCATCGGCTCGGTGTGGGACGTGGAGACCGCGGCCGTCGACGGTGTGCACGAGGTGCAGGCCGGCGATCTGGAGGATCGCACCGACCGCGAGTCCTATGAGGTCTTCCAGGACATCATGCACCGCTGGCACGACGGCGATCTCGACGCACGCATCCCGGGCGGCGAATCCCTGGCGATGGTCTACGACCGGTACCTGCCGACGGTCGAGGACCTGGCCGACATGTACCTCACCGGACCGGACCAGCGCGATGTGTTCCTGGTGAGTCACGGTGCGGCCATTCGCCTGGTCGCCGCACGGCTGGCCGGGATCGACTCCCGGTTCGCCGCGGCAACCCACCTGGGCAACACCGGTTCCATCGAACTGGAGTACTCCGACGGGCTGTGGGTGTGCCGGCGATGGGGTGCCGCGACGGCCCCGTTCGAGGTGGTCGACGAGCCGCTCGTCGACGAACCGATGGGCTGAGGGCGTCACCCCGTTCCCTGAGGAGCGAGCTTGCGAGCGTCACTCCGTTCCCTGAGGAGCGAGCTTGCGAGCGTCACCCTGTTCCCTGAGGAGCGAGCTTGCGAGCGTCACCCTGTTCCCTGAGGAGCGAGCTTGCGAGCGTCTCGAAGGGCTACTTGATGATGGCGTCGACCGTCTTCTTCAGGGCCGAGGGTTGCGAGGGCCGGCGCGGAGCCTTCTCCCGGCGGCGCAGCATCTCCTCACCGATCTCGCGCAGTTCCTTGCGGCTCAATGCGTCTCGGACCTTCGGGAACCATTCGTCCTCTTCCTCGTCGATGTGGTGCTCGACGTTCTCGATGAGGACGGTGGTCTTGGCGTCGAATCGCTCGGCGTCCGGCGAGAGGGCGGCCAGCTCGACGACGAGGACGTCGGCGACGTGGTGCTCCTCGTAGGACTCGAGGATGTCGTCCTCGAGGTCGGGCACGCGCTTGCGGATCTCCGGGTACATCACCTCGTTCTCGATGTACGTGTGCACGGTGAGGGCCTCGATGATCTTGTCGACGATCTTGCCCTTGGTCTTGACGGCTTTGTCGCCCTGCGACTTGAAGTCGCGGAACAGTTTGCGGATCTCTTTGTGCTCATCCCGGAGGATGACGATGGCGTCTGAGGACATGGACGTACTCCTGAGATAGAGGGCTGCTCGATCTGCTACCCCTCGTACCTCGTTCCGTCGCAGGTCAAACATCGAACCCGGTGGACGCGGCGCCACTACCCCCAGCCGTTGGCGTGCAGCCAGTCGTCGTCGATGCCGAAGTGGTGCGCGATCTCGTGGACGACGGTGACCGCGACCTCGTGCACGACCTCCTCCCGCGAGTGACACATCGCGAGGATGGGATCGCGGTAGATGGTGATGGTGTCCGGCAGGAAACCGCCGTAGTCGCTGGTCCGCATCGTCAGTGCCACACCGTGATACAGACCGAGGATGCCCGGCTCCTCGGGGTTGGACGGCTCGACGAGGATGACCACGTTGTTCATCGCGTCGGTCAGATCGGTCGGGATGGTGTCCAGGGCATCGGAGACCAGCCCGTCGAACTCGTCGTCGGACATCGGAACGGGCATCGGCTCAGCCCGCCGGGGCCGGGGCTTCGTCGGGGTTGGGCGCGATCCCCGGTGGAAGCGGCACCGGGGTGGGTAGAGCACGCCCCGGAGGAGCCTCCGGAGGCGCGACCGGTGCCCGCCCGTTGATCAGCAGGGCGCCGCCCTTGGCGTCGCCGACGAGGGTCGCGAACCCGCCGCGCTTGTCGGGGAGGCCCAGGTAGCACACCACCTTGCGGCTGCCGGCGAGCCAGCTCGGCTCGCTGAGTACCGACCACTGGACATTGAGCGTGGTCGCGTCGAGCGGCTTGCGCCCGCCGGCGAACCGTTCGGCCTGGACCGGACAGATCGACCCGAGGTAACCGTTCTGTGCACCGGTCGGCGGCCACGGCTTGTTCGACATCCGGTCACCGAAACGGACCGACAGATCGACGATCCCGGTCGTCTGGAAGGCGTGGGGCTCAGCGCAGTTCACCGCGAAGCCGGTCGGGGCGCGGGTCTCGGTGTCGATACCGACGCACGTTCCCTCGGGCCAGACGTAGGACTGGTTCTGATCGGCCACCCGGCCGGAGAACTGGACCGGCGCACCGTCGGCGCCGTTCTCCTGGACCCCGCAGCGCAACTGACGCGCGCCCTTGTCCCACTGTGCCTGTGACGGGTACATCATGCCGACCGCGAAGCGGCCCTGCGGGTCGAGGCGCCCGTCGAGATACTGGTCCACCATCACCGGGCACTGCTCGTCGCGGATCGCGGCGAACCGCTCGGCACCCGGCCAGAGAGCGTCCTCGCCGAACTCGGCGCCGGGGATCAAGGCGGTGTCGATGGCGCCCGCGACCTCGAAGCGGTGCTTCTGCTCGCACGGTACGTCGACCGGCTGCCCGGGGTTCCCGGCCGGCCAATCGAGGCAGTCGCCCGCCACCGACTTGGTGAAGGCGTTCTCGATGAGCCGTTCGCCTTCGCCGATGTTGCTGCCGCCGACGCTGCCGCTGTCGTCGAAGACCCCCGTCGCGAAGGCGATCCCGCCCGCCACGATCGCGCCGACGACGATCGCGCCGAGGATCACGAAGACCGGATTGCGGGCGAAGTTGCCTGGTCGGCGGGCTCCACCGGCCGGCCGGCCGGATGCGGGCGCGGTGGGCGCGTCGGCATCGGCGGGGCGGCTGTGGTCGGGGTCGGGCGCGTTCATCGGGATCCATCATGCCTAACGGACCCGACCGGGCACACCCTCGTGCTCGGATGCTCCGACGCAGCCATGCCCAGGATGGACGCCGGCGCGCGGTCTGGTGCCTGTTCGGTCACCCGTGGTCGGGCGCCAGGTGTCGTGCGGCGAGTCCGGTGAGCTCGTTGCGGAACTCCTCGTACGCGTCGCGGAGACGATCGCCCGGCCACGGCTCCGGTAGTAGTTCGCCGGGCAGGAGCGGGTCGCGCAGGATGTGGCGCACGATGGCTGCGGCGATCTCGAAGCGGTTTGCGATGCCGGGCGCCGCCGCGAGCGCGTCGAGCAACTCATCGGCCGACGAT
This sequence comes from Gordonia sp. McavH-238-E, assembly GCF_022348225.1. Taxonomy (NCBI): domain Bacteria; kingdom Bacillati; phylum Actinomycetota; class Actinomycetes; order Mycobacteriales; family Gordoniaceae; genus Gordonia; species Gordonia sp. McavH-238-E. Next base: position 4,837 of record NZ_JAKRFE010000013.1, on the reverse strand, counting down.
GCCCAGGCCGACGGTGTGAACAGGCGGGAAGCCAGGTCCGTCGACGCCTCCTCGGGAGCTGCACGGAAGAGGTTCAGGCGTCGGCGCAGGTCCGGGGAGAACTCGAGGTCGAGATTGGCCGGACGCGCCCACACGCCCTCCCGGATCTCGCCGAGTCGTGCTTTCTGCAGTGTGTCGCGCAGGAGCGCACGTTCGGTCGAACTCTCGGAACCGACGGTCACGACGGCGAGATCCCACATCCCGTCCCAGTCGCGCCGCGCCGGATGCAGTGCGTGGTCCTGTCGTTGCTGTCGTTCGAGGAGCCGCGGCGAGAGCCGGCAGCGACCGTTCGTGCGTTCCAGATCTCCCGCGGCGACCAGTCGCGTGAGGGCCACGCGGACGGTCGATTCGCGCAGACCGAGGTCGGTGGCCATCGCCAGGATCCCGGCGATCGACGCATCGGGCGAATCGAGTCCGAGCAGCGCACTGAGAATGACCGAACGCGCCGTGAGCTTGGGAATCTCCACGCGTCCGGGCACGCGGTCGATGCTATCGGCCGACTCGTCGCACGTCGCCACACGCGGATATTACTGAACTATAGCGAGCGCGTGAGAAGTGTAATACGGTGGATGGCGACCCCGATCGGGAAGGTGGGTCAGGCCATGTTCACCCATGTCGTCACCAATCAGGTCCCCGAACTCGTCGACTTCGACTCCGCGGACACCCCGGCCATCGCCGAGGCGGTCCACCGCGCGGGCGCCGACCACATGCTCGAGGAGTTGCACCGGATCGGCCGGCTGGCCGGGGGCGCCGAGGCGCTCGGTTGGGGCGATCTCGCCGAGTCCCACCCCCCGGAGCTGCGGACCCATGACCGGTACGGCAACCGGGTGGACGAGGTCGTGTACGACCCCGCCTACCACCACCTCATGCGGACGGGCATCGGCCTCGGCCTCGCCGGAACCGCGTGGTCGAACCCGAGCCCGACAGCGCATTTCGAGCGAGCCGTGAAGTCGAGCGTGTGGGGACAGGTGGACGCCGGACACGGATGTCCGATGTCGATGACCTACGGGGTGGTGCCTGCCCTGCGCGCCAACGCTGAGCTCGCTGAACTCTATGAACCGCTTCTGGTCTCGACGACGTATGAGCCCGGGCTCCGGAGCCCGCTGTCGAAGGCGGGACTGACCGCCGGGATGTCGATGACGGAGAAGCAGGGCGGGTCCGATGTCCGCGCGAACACGACGACCGCAGTCGCGCAGTCGGATGGCTCGTATCGCATCACCGGGCACAAGTGGTTCACCTCCGCGCCGATGTGCGATGTGTTCCTGGTGCTGGCACAAGCGCCGGGAGGTCTGTCGTGTTTCTTCGTCCCGCGGGTGCTTCCCGACGGGTCGCGCAACACCTTCCAGCTGCAGCGGCTGAAAGCCAAGTTGGGCAACCACTCCAACGCGAGCAGTGAAGTGGAGTACGACGACACCGTCGGATGGCTCGTCGGTGATGAGGGCCGCGGCGTGGCGACGATCATCGAGATGGTCAACATGACCCGCCTGGACTGCACCCTCGGGTCGGCGACCGGCATGCGGGTCGGCGTCGCCCAGGCCGCCCACCACGCCACCCACCGTCGGGCCTTCGGTGCCGCGCTCGTCGATCAGCCGTTGATGCGCAACGTCCTCGCCGATCTGGCGATCGAGTCGGAAGGCGCGACGATGGTGGCGCTGTGGCTCGCGGAGCTGACCGACCGGGCCGTCGCGGGCGACCAACGGGCCGACGCCCTACGACGGATCTCGCTCGCGGTCAGCAAGTACCACGTGTGCAAGCGGGCGCCGATCCATGCCGCGGAGTCGCTGGAGTGCCTGGGCGGCAACGGATATGTGGAGGAGTCTCGGATGCCGAGGCTCTACCGAGAGGCCCCGCTCATGTCGATCTGGGAGGGGTCGGGCAACGTCGCCGCCCTGGACGTGCTGCGGGCGATGGTCAAACAACCGGACACGGTGACCGCGTTTCTCGACGAGATCGACAGCGCGGCAGGGGCCGACCGCCGCCTCGACGCCGCTGCGGCCGACCTGCGGAGCGAGTTCGATGACCTCGATGCGATGCAGTACCGAGCCCGCCGGGTGGTCGGCCGCATGGCCCAGCTCCTGCAGGCCTCCCTGTTGGTGCGCAACGGGCACCCGGCCGTCGCCGATGCGTTCGTCGTGAGCCGCCTCGGCAACGACCGGGGTGATGTGTTCGGCACGTTGCCGACGGGGGTCGACACGGCGTCCATCATCGAACGCGTGATCCCGAAGACGGTGCAGGAGAACACACATGGTTGAGTCGAGCGGCTCGCGCCCGGCCGCGTGGCGCGACGATCTGCGCCACGGTGAGGACTCGTTGTTCGCCGGACGCGCGGAACGCGAGCCGGACATCGACTACCGCACGCTCACCTACGAAGTCACCGGCCGGATCGCCCGCATCACCTTCGATCGGCCCGAGCAGGGCAACGCGATCACCGTCGACACCCCGGTCGAACTGTCGCATGCGGTGGAACGCGCCGACCTCGACCCCGGTGTCCACGTGATCGTCGTATCCGGGCGGGGCAAGGGTTTCTGCGGCGGATACGACCTGTCGATCTTCGCGGAGAACGGTGGCGACCCTTCGCAGGCTGTCGATCCCCGGACCGGCTCCGTCCTCGATCCCGTTGTGCAGGCGCGCAATCACGACCCGGGCCGGACCTGGGACCCCATGATCGACTACGCGATGATGAGCAGATTCAACCGCGGTTTCGCCAGCCTGCTCCACGCGAACAAGCCGACGGTCGCGAAGTTGCACGGATTCGCGGTCGCCGGCGGCACGGACATCGCGCTATACGCCGACCAGATCATCTGCGCCGACGACACCAAGATCGGCTATCCGCCCACCCGGGTGTGGGGAATTCCCGCGGCCGGTATGTGGGCACACCGTCTCGGCGATCAGCGCGCCAAACGGCTGCTGTTCACCGGTGACTGCCTGTCGGGCCGGCAGGCCCACGAGTGGGGACTGGCCGTCGAGGCCCCGCCGGCCGAGGACCTCGACGCCCGCACCGAGGATCTCCTCGAGCGGATCGCGCGGATGCCGGTCAATCAGCTCGTGATGGCCAAGCTGGCACTCAACAGCGCGCTCCTCGCCCAAGGGGTCGCCAATTCGGGAATGATCAGCACGGTCTTCGACGGGATCTCCCGCCACACCCGCGAGGGATACGCCTTCCAGCAACGCGCCGCGACCGCGGGTTTCCGGGAGGCGGTCCGCGAGCGCGACGAGATCAACGGGGACTGGAAGCGGGCCCAATTCCGTTCGCCGTCTGAGTGATTCGCTGCTCCCTGACCCGAGAGCAGCGCCCCCATCTGCTCCCTATCCGAAATCAGCGACCCCCCCTTCTCTCCTCGCCCGGTGGACGACACCCGATCACCACTCAGGTGGCTTCACAACCCTGACGCTGAAGGGAGCAGTGGAGACTCGCTTCGCTCGCGCATCGGGGGCAAAAATCGGGCCACATGCTCCAGAGTGAGGGTTCTTCTGAACCATCCACCTGTGACTGATGGGGTTTCTGTTCACTGCAGTTCACCCCGGTTCACCGCTGATGCGTGAGTGAAATCAACTGTGGCACAGTTGAAATCGAGAACAAGACGGTTGTGGATAAATCTCGTCGTCGAACGTTCTGGCGAGTACCTTGGTGTCATGCCCTCGATCACCGAGCTCCGCGACACCCTCATCGGTCTGACTCCACCGCCCGACGACGGGACCGGTCGCGCGGTGCTCGACCGACTCGACGAACTACGGGTGCTGCGCAACGTGCTCGATCACCAGATCGCTGTGCACGTAGCTCTTTTGGACGCTTCTGGCTGGGCGGCGCGTGGAGGCACCACCACGCGCAAAGCTCTGATCGACATGGGGATGCCACCGTCGGTCGCCTACCGTGATGTGCGGATCGCCACCGGGCTGGCGTGGTTGCCGAAACTCGCCGACTGCGCAGCCGAGGGATATCTGTCCGTCGAGTGTGTCGATGCGGTCGTCCGCGGTATCGCTTTCGTCAATAGAGTTGCTGCGGCAGCGCTTTCCGATGGCGAGCGGCAGCTGTTCGAGACCGAGTTGCTCACCCAGGCGTTCTCCGGTGCCACGCCCGCCGAGATCGACACCCACGCCCGCTCGATCGCCATGCGTGTCGCCGACGAGAACCCGGACGCGGTTCCGGCCGCCGATGACGCATCACTGAACACCGTCCACACTCGGGTGACCGACGAGGGCCGAGTCGCCATCACCGGCGATGTGACGGCGGTGATCGGGGAGAAGTTCTTGTCGATGATCGACGAACGTTCCGGTCCGCGTCCCGAACCCGACGGCGCCGACGATCGGCGCAGTGTCGGGGAGCGTCGGGCGGACGGTCTGGAGTTGCTGCTGGATCAGGCGGCGATCGGTGCGGCTATGACCACCGCCGGAGCCCCGCGTACGCAGGTGCTGGTCACCATTCCCGCCGATGGTCTCGATCCGGCACGCCTGCCGTGGGTGGGTGCGGTCACGGCTTCGACGGCCCGGCGGTTGTCGTGTGACGGCGCGGTGGCCGAGATCGTCCTCGACGACGAGGGTGTGCCGTTACGGATGGGGACCACGAAACGACTGTTCCCGCATCATCTGCGGCAGGCGATCATCGTGCGGGATGCGTGTTGTGTGAAATGTGGTGCCCCCGCTGCACATACGCAGGTCCACCATCTGGTCCATGTGCGCCCTGAGGCGCGTTGTTACCGATCGGGGGTGAGAGACCCCCGATCTCGGGTCGTCACAGCGGCCTGAGGAAGCTGGGAGGCAGCTCGGATCTCGTTGGGAGTGTGTGAGGTTCGGGTGGCAA